>NZ_DJTK01000074.1:0-97203 GCF_002438225.1 Pseudomonas sp. UBA6310
AAAGCGGCGCGCTCGGCGGCGGGCAGAGCCTGAAGTCCCAGGGCATCATCCACGGCGGCGCCAAGTACGCGCTGCATGGCGCGCTGACCGGCGCCTCCGAAGCCATCGCCGACATGCCGCGGCGCTGGCGTGAGGCGCTGTCCGGCAGCGGCGAACTGGACCTCGCCGGCGTGCGCGTGCTGTCCGAGGCGCATTACCTGTGGTCGCCCGGCACCCTGGCGGGCAACCTCACCAGCTTCTTCGCCAGCAAGGCGGTGCGTGGCCGCGTCGACCAGGTAAAGGGCGAGCAACTACCGCCGGCGCTGCAGCATCCCAGGTTCAAGGGCAAGGTCTACCGCCTCGCCGAACTGGTCCTCGACGTGCCGAGCCTGATCGCGCGACTGGCTGAGCTCGCCGGCGACAGCCTGCTGGCCGGCCAGCAGGTCGCTCCCCTCGAAGAGAACGGCCAACTGGTGGGCCTGAGGGTCGACGAGCGGGAAATCCGCGCGCAGCGCGTGGTGTTCATCGCCGGCGCCGGCAACCAGGACCTGCTCGCCCGCCTGAACCTCGCCCAGCCGGCGATGCAGCGCCGCCCGCTGCACATGGTGCTGGTCAAGGCGCCCACGCTGAAACCGCTCTACGCGCATTGCCTGGGCGGCGGCAGCAAGCCGCGCGTGACCGTCACCAGCCATCCGGCCGCCGACGGCCAGTGGGTCTGGTACCTGGGCGGCGACCTCGCCGAGGCCGACGGCGTGGCGCGCGACGAAGCCGCGCAGATCGGCGCGGCGCAGAAGGAGCTGCACGACCTGTTGCCCTGGATCGACCTGTCGCAGGCGCAATGGGCAACCCTGCGGGTGGAGCGCGCCGAGCCGCAACAATCCGGGCTGACGCGCCCCGACAACGCCTTCCTCGCCGAACAGGGCAAGCTTCTCGTCGGCTGGCCAACCAAGCTGGCGCTGGCGCCGGACTTCGCCGATCGCGTGTTCGTCGCCCTCGAGCGCGACGGTATCAAGCCCGGCGAGAAATCCGCCGCCGAAACCCTGCCGCGCCCGCCGCTCGGCCAGCCGGTGTGGGAGGAACTGTTCGAATGAGCGTCGCGACCCTGCACGGCCTGCATCGCCCCCTCGGCAGCACCGGCCTGACGGTGTCGCCGCTCGGCCTGGGCACGGTGAAGCTGGGCCGCGACCAGGGCGTCAAATACCCCAGCGGCTTCCGCATCCCGGACGACGCCGAAGCACGACAACTGCTCGCGCTGGCCCGCCACCTGGGCATCAACCTCATCGATACGGCGCCGGCCTACGGGCGCAGCGAGGAACGCCTCGGCCCGCTGCTGCGCGGCCAGCGCAACGACTGGGTGATCGTCAGCAAGGTCGGCGAGGAATTCGACGGCGGCCAGTCGCACTTCGACTTCACCCCGGCGCACGCGCGTCGCTCGCTCGAACGCAGCCTGCAGCGCCTGGAGACCGACTTCATCGACCTGCTGCTGATCCACTCGGACGGCAACGACATCGCGATCCTGCGCGACAGTGGACTCTACGAGGCGCTGGCCGACTTCAAGCGCGAGGGCAAGATCCGCGCCTTCGGACTGTCCGGCAAAACCGTCGAGGGCGGCCTGCTGGCGCTTGAGCAGGGCGACTGCGCGATGGTCACCTACAATCTCGCCGAGCAGGGCGAGCGCCCGGTGCTCGACCGCGCCGCCGAGTTGGGCAAGGCGATCCTGGTGAAGAAGGCGCTGGCCAGCGGCCATGCCTGCCTCGGCGCGGGCGTCGACCCGGTGCGCGCCAGCTTCGAGCTGCTGTTTTCGCACCCCGGCGTCACCGGCGCCATCGTAGGAACCATCGATCCGCTGCACCTGTCGCATAACGTGGCGACCGCCGCAACGGTGATAGCCGGATAACAACAAGCCGCCCCAGCGGCGCCGACCTGCCAAGGAGTCAAGATGCCGCGCACCCTCGCCCGCAAGGACCCGAGCTCCTTCAAGACCCTGCCGCTGCTGGTCGAAGCCACCCCCGACGGGCTCAGCTACCGTAGCCTGGGGATGCCGCTCAACTTCACCCAGATGCTCGAACGCCGGCGGCCGCTGCAGATCGACGACGGCCAGCGGTTCTCGGCCGAGCTGGCCAACCTCGGCGTCTCGGTGCGCCTGACGCTGAGCTGGCAAGGTCGCGAGTACTGGATTCTGGTGCGCCAGCGCCGCCACGACCGCGGCGACGTGGTGCTCAAGCTGATCTCCGGCTACGTGCCGGCCCACGAACTGAACCTGCCGCTGCTCACCGCGATCAACGAAGTCGCCGAAGAGTGCCTGCTGGAAACGCCCGACGGCTGGCTCGCCGGGCGGTTCGGCGATACCTGGCTGCCGACGCCCTACCAGAGCGTGCTGCGTTATCGCGAACTGGCGCATTTCCGCCTCAGCCCGCTATCGGGTGCCGCGCGCCCGGTGCAGTGCGGCAACCTGCGCCTGCTCGAGCGCCCGCGCGCCTACGTACACCTGCCCACCGCGTCGCTGCAACTGGTCTACGACATGCGCCTGGACCTGCCCAAGGAGACGCGCCTGCCGAGCCTGTTCCACGTCGACGAAGTGCTCGAAGAAGGCACGCTGGTCTCGCGCCTGGATCGCTCACGGGGCGATATCTACCTGGTGGCGCTGAACCAGCGCCGCCCGACCGGCGAGCTGCTGCGCCTCAAGCGCGGCGTGTTGCTGCCGGTGAGCACCCGCGGACTGTGGCTGGCCGAAAGCTTCGCGCCGCAGGAAGGCTGGCTGGTACGCGACGAGCGCACCCCATGGAAAGACTGGCTGGCCCGACAGAACGTCGCGGCGACGCCGCAGCCGGCGAAAGAGCAGGGTTGAGACGCCCGCCGCCTCGGCACATGTGAAAGCGCTAGAGCCAAAGCAGGAAGATCGATGAGGTCGAGCACTCCGGCGCCATTGACGGATGGCTCGCCGGGTTCGGCATCGGGCCGGATCGAAGACCCGCTCGGACGCCAGCCTCTAGCGGCTGCGGATTTTCTCGACGATGGCGGTGGTGGAGCTGTTCTCCACCAGGCCGAGCACCCGCACCTCGCCGCCATAGGCCTTGACGATGGAGGCGCCGACCACGCCCTCGATGCCGTAGTCGCCGCCCTTGACCAGCACGTCCGGCTTGAGCTGTTCGAGCAGGTTTTCCGGAGTGTCTTCGGCAAAGCTGACCACCCAGTCCACCGCGCCCAGGCCGGCCAGCACGGCCATCCGCCGATCCACCGAGTTGATCGGACGGCCAGGCCCTTTCAGACGACTGACCGAGGCGTCGTCGTTGACCGCGACGACCAACCGATCGCCCTGCGCGCGGGCCTGTTCCAGGTAGGTCACGTGCCCCGCATGGAGGATGTCGAAGCAGCCGTTGGTGAAAACGATCTTCTCGCCGTGGGCGCGCGCGTCCTCCATCGCCAACTGCAACTGTTCGAGACCCAGGACGCCGCGCTCCGAACCCTCTTCGCGCTGAACCGCCCGGCGCAACTCGGGGGCGCTGATCGCCGCCGTGCCCAGTTTGCCGACCACGATGCCCGCCGCCAGATTGGCCAACGCCACCGCCTGGGGAAGCGCCTCGCCCGCCGCCAGCGCGGCGGCCAGGGTGGAAATCACCGTGTCGCCCGCGCCGGTGACGTCGAACACCTCCCGCGCACGCGCCGGCAGGTGCAGCGGCGGCTGATCCGGGCGCAGAAGCGTCATGCCATGCTCGCCGCGAGTAACCAGCAAGGCGCCGAGTTCGAGATCACTCATCAACTGCGCGCCCTTGGCAACCAGATCGGCCTCGTCCGGGCAGGCGCCGACGATCGCCTCGAACTCCACCAGGTTCGGCGTGATCAGCGTGGCGCCGCGGTATATCTCGAAATTCTTGCCTTTCGGATCCGCCAGCACCGGTATCCCGCGCGCGCGCGCCGCCTGGATCAGCACCTGGTGGTTCTTCAACGCGCCCTTGCCGTAGTCGGAAAGCACCAGCACACGCACCCCGGCCAGCAGGCGCTCGACCTCCAGCGCCATCGCCGCCGCATCGGTCTCGAACGGTTCCTCGAAGTCCATCCGCAGCAACTGCTGATGACGGCTGAGCACGCGCAGCTTGACGATGGTCGGCTGGTGCGCGATGCGCTGGAAATGCGCCGAGACCTTGGCCGCTGCCAGGCTGTCGCCCAGACTCTGCGCGGCCTCATCCTCGCCGGTCACACCGACGAGAAACGCCGGCGCGCCGAGCGCTGCGATGTTCAGCGCGACGTTGGCCGCGCCACCCGGACGATCCTCGATCTGGTCGACGCGCACGACGGGGACAGGCGCCTCCGGAGAAATCCGCGACGTGCCGCCATGCCAATAGCGGTCGAGCATGACATCACCGACCACCAATACCGGGGCCTGATCGAAACGGGGCATGGACAGCTTCATGGGTAACTCCGGACAGCGAAATCGGCGCGGATAATAACATGGCGGGCCGAGGTGGCATCCCGCACAGCCGCCTGGCGCGGCGCCGCAGGGGTCTCGGGTTTCAGCAAGGGGAACGTATCGGCGGCGCTACTTCCTTCAGAAGAAAACGCCGCGATTTTTCAGAGTTTCTCTTTCACGCCTGGGGCTCGGCTAACGGCGCCGTTATCTGGTGATGCTGCACCGCTCCCGACAACGCAAAAGCCCAGGCGACCGGCAACCAGAACCATAGCCACAGAAGATTGGGCGTGGATACGAAGGAGCTGAAATCGAACAGCATCCCCAGCGCACCGCCGACCAACACCGCAAGCCAGAACAGCGCCAGTGGCTCTTTCCGTTGTGCCCAGAGTCGGTTCCCGGCAAAAAGCAGCACTGAAACGAAGCCGCTCAGGCCAACCAACCCGTAGTTGAACAGCACTTCCATGTAGATGCTGTGGGCGTGCGCGATCAGGACGGGCTTCCCGCCACCCAACGGGCGATGGCCCAGCATTCGGCTAAGGCTGGTGTCGGCGCCATGGCCGAATAGCCAGTGGTCCGGCATCAGGTCCAGCACCATCGCCCATATCTCGTCGCGATTGGTCAGCTGTCGGTTGAACAGTTCGTAGGCGAGGCGCTCATGGAAAACCACCACTACGACGATACCGACCGCCAAGCCCGCGAGTAGCAGACGCCCTCTCTGCCGAGGCTCGACGCCGAAAAGCATCACGATGCCGCAGCCCGCGAGGGTGGCCAGCCATCCCGTCCGTCCATAGGTCAGGTAGATGTAGGCGGCGACGGCCAGCGCACAGCACAGGAGCAACATCTGCAGCCAACGGCCTCTCGCCTGCAGTAGAAGCCAGCAGGCCGTCACGCAGGAAAAACCGAGTTCGAGGGCCGCCAGAATGCTGTTTTCGAATTCTGCGAAGCCCTGAACGCCAGAGCCTTCGATACTTCCCCTGCGATACTCGAAATTGAGCATGCCCGCCGCGTGCAGGTTGAAAATGCTGAAGAGTGCCACCCCAGCCGACACCACCACCATCAGCATCAACAGGCCCCTCATCGCTCCGGGCGCCTTGCTTACAACGCACCTCACCGCAACCAGCAATGCAATGAGCAATGCCACCCTGCGGGCCGTCTTGCCATCGCCCAGACAAATGCTGTTGGCCGCCAAGTACGCCATGAAGCCCAGCAGAACAAATGCAAAGGCATTGCCCTGCAAAAAGGGGCGGATGCTTTTCCATTCCGCCAGCGCCAATAGCAGGGCAGCGAACAGCGAGGCGCGGATGAAGGCGGCCCAGGAGGTGGTCTCTCCATACCAGTAGAAACGGCCGACCAGCAATGCGAAAAAGGACAGCAGGATGAGCAACAACCGGCACCGTTGGGCCACATCGAAGACCCGGGACGTCAACGCGATAGGCATCAGTCGAACCCGCAGACGGCAGCGCCGATCAATGCACCGATGCCAAGAATTGCTAGCGCCACCATCACTCGCGCCACCCTGCGCAGCAACTTTCTCTTCTTCTTGAGAGCGTCCTGCGGGTTCCAGACGTGGTTTTCTCCGCCGATATGCAGGACGGCGTCCGATTCCAGTATGACCGCGAAAAACTGCTGCTCCGCATAGGCCCTGGACAGGCCCGACTCACCCGCTGCCGAGGACTCGAAACGGGCGAAGGGAGCCTGGGGGCGATAGTCCTGCAGACGACGCAAGCCGGGATTGAAGGTGAACCCCTGCCACGAAGGATTGCTCGACAGCAGCCGTGAACACGCCTCCCCGTCGATGACGTAGCGCTCGCCCAGCGAATGAAAGGGGTAACTGATGCGGACGTCATGGGCAAAGCTTCGCAACCAGACGACGAGCACGGAAGGCATCTGCTCGAGAATCGCCCTGGACGCCTCGACGAAACCAGGGCGATAGAACTCCCAATCGTCCTCACAATGGAAAATGAAGGGTGTTTTCACCGCCCCATAGGCCAGATCGATGGATGCAAGCTGACCAATCTTCGGTCGATTGACGAAAATTTTCGTGTGCTCCTTCCAATGAGCAGGTAATGCGTCAGCCACCGCATCACTTCCCGAGTCTTCCGTGATGATTACCTGGTTGATCGGCGCGGTATTGAACGCATCGAAGGTTTCCAGCGTCCTGGCGAGAAGATCGAAACGTCCGCAGCTGGTTACTACCAGGGTGATGTCGCTGTCACCGCTAAATTTCATGAGGCAAAAGTCCGATTAAGGCGCGGCAACATGATTATCGAACCCGAACCTGATACGGCAGAAACACGCAGAAAACCATCAGTGTGAGGACTGCTCATCCCGAGCGAGCTCTTCGAACTTGTCATGCAACTTGGCGTAGTAGCCATTGGCATCCAGCAACTGCTGGTGCGAGCCGCGCTCCACGATGCGGCCCGCGTCCATCACCAGAATGGTGTCGGCCTTCTCGATGGTAGACAGCCGATGCGCGATAACCAAGGTGGTGCGCCCCTTCATCACTTCATCCAGAGCGGCCTGGATATGCCGCTCGGACTCCGTATCCAGCGCGGAGGTCGCCTCGTCGAGAATCAGTACCGGGGCATCCTTGAGCAAGGCACGGGCGATGGCGAGGCGCTGACGCTGGCCACCGGACAACAGCACGCCGTTCTCACCGACCAGGGTATCGAAGCCCTGTGGAAGCTGATCGATGAACTCCTTGGCGTACGCATCTTCCGCTGCACGTACGACGGCCTCCCGTGGCGCCGTGGACAGATCGCCGTAGGCGATATTGTTCGCAACGGTGTCGTTGAACAGCGTGACGTTCTGAGTAACCAGCGCGATATGCTTGCGCAGGTTGCGCAAGCGATACGCTTCGACCGGCACATCGTCGAGCAGGATCGCGCCGGGCTCACCCTGGTAGAAGCGCGGAATCAGGTTGGCGAGCGTGGACTTACCGCTCCCGGAGCGGCCCACCAGAGCAACCATCTGCCCCGGCTCGACGCGAAAGCTGATGTCGTCGAGGATCAGTTTTTCCGTCCCCGGATACGTGAAGCTGAGATTGCGAACTTCCAGCGCGCCGCTGACGCGCTCTTTCTCTACCGTCCCCTCGTCCTTCTCTGGCGCCTCGTCGAGTTGATCGAAGATGCTCTCCGCACCTGCAAGGCCCTTCTGGATGGTCGAGCTGACCTCCGAAAGCTGGCGAATCGGCTTGGGAAGCAGGCCTGCCGCGGTGATGTAGGCCACCAGGTCACCAACCGTAGAGTCTCCGCGAAGGAACAACACCAGGAACATGAGCAAGGCCATTGCGCTGTAGGTGACGAACTGGAGGCTTGGGGTGTAGATCGCCGAGGTCCGCGTCATCCGCAGCTGCTTGCGCATGTTGTCTTCGCTGGCCGCCAGGAATCGCTCGCTTTCATAGCGTTCGCCGCCAAAGCTGCGGACCACCCGGTAGCCCTGAATGGTTTCGGACGTGACATGCGTCACCTCGCCCATTGCCCCCTGGATTTTTCGACTCTGGCTACGAAACTTGCGGCTGGACGTGCGCACCATCAGCGCAATGACCGGAAGGATGGCGACCATGACCAGTGTCAGTTTCCAGTTCATCCACACCAGATAGCCGAACAGGAAAACAACGGTAAGACCTTCCCTGACCATCACTTTCAGCGCGTCTGTCGCCGCACCAGTAACCATGCTGACGTTATAGGTAATCCGCGAGATAAGGTGCCCGGATGCATGGTTGTCGAAATATCGATTGGGCAACGTAAGCAGGTTATTGAACAGCGCTACACGCAGATCCTGGACAAGTCCAAGAGCAACTCGAGCAAGATAATACCCCCCCAAAAAAGAACCTATGCCTTGCCATACCGTAATGAGCAACAATGCAAGCGGAACCGCATAAAGCAACTGCATCTCGCCAAGAATAGGCAACTGCGTAATGTTTTTTTCAGGATGGGCAATTCCATCCACGAAGTACTTCAACAGTCCGGCCATCATCGGTTGAGTGGACGCAAAAATAATGTAACCCAACATACTTACAGCAAACATCACCCAATAACGACGCACATAACTCAGCAGGCGCATATACAGCCTGAAACTGGACATTGTATTAGATTTGCTTGTTGAGTCGGTCATTGGCCACTGCTGACGGAAAGGAAAAAGAGACTATACCATCGAAGGACACGGGCCTAAACACTCGTTAGAATCCGCGGACATGATCTCGTCGGAACACACCATGCTGCCCATGAGCGCCATCGCCTATCAAACCCTCACGTCAGGCGCTGAGGTACTCGAAGCTGACGGCCACGGGCCCAAGGTGATGAGGCTGGCTACCGGAGATTTCCTCAAGCTTTTCAGACGTAAACACCTGATTTCTTCGGAGGCTTTCAGGCCTTACGCCCAGCGCTTCGCTGACAATGCCTACGCCCTCAGCGCGCTTGGCGTGCCCGTTCCGGAGATCGTCGGGGTGTACCGCCTGTCCAGCCCCAAACGCACAGCCGTTCGTTACAAGGGACTTCCCGGCATAACGCTAAGGCAGGCGATGAACAGTGTTGCCCCGCCCCAAAGGCGGGATCTTGCCAACCGCTTCGGTCAATTACTGGCGCAACTCCATGAAGCCGGGGTCTACTTCCGATCACTGCATCTGGGCAACGTATTGTTGTTGCCAGACCTACGGCTAGGGCTCATCGATTTCGCGGACATGCGCCTCGAGCGAAAACGGCTTTCGCTCTGGAAGCGAAGAAGAAACCTCAAACACATGCAGCGTTATGAGGAGGATCGCCGATGGCTATTCGAAGAGAACATCGACGACCTGAAGAGAGGATATAAGGAAATATCTGATCAGGAAGAGTTCTTTAACGAGTGACGTCTTAGGCGGACCGCCTATCCGTCAATCGTGAGACACAATTCACCCATACGTACTTACGGAATCGTTTGAACGTCTTTCGATTCCAGTCCCGCAGCGGCAACATCCTGAATAAGGCTGCAGCAAACGCCAAATCTTCCTTGACTGCCCGCTTCAATGCGCTATTGACCAACGCCTGATACGCCAGCCGATACCCCGACTCCTGTCGATACGCATCAATCAACCTTAAACAGATATAAAAATTTTCCTGGTATTTAGAAGATTTATTCTCCGAGTGCCTTCTATAGTAAGAAAGCATATCTTCTAAAATCGCAACATCGTACCCCGCATGCGCTATTTTCAACTCCATTTGCAAATCCTGAATATCCAGGGATAAATCGAAACCACCTACCTCGAGCATTGCCTTACGACGATACATCGACGTGGGTCCACCTACCCAAAGATCTTCAACACTAAATAGCTCGTGGAAACCATAAATACCAAAGCGTTTTACAGGAGCACCCGCAATCTCTCGACCCTCACCATCAATATAAACGAAGTTCCCTCCGCAACAGCCGACATCAGGATGCCTCTCTAAAAAATCAACTTGTTTGCTGATCCGATAAGAAGGCATCACATCGTCAGCATCGAATATCACCACGTACTCGCCACTGGCAACCTTACAACCCGCTTCAGAGGCCAAGGTAACGCCTCCATTGGGTTGGTCTATCACCAGAAACCCGTGGCTCGCTTGAAGATTCCGCATGACCTCAAGACTATCGTCCTGGGAACCGTCGTTGACCACAATCAACTCGATGCGAGGATAATCCTGAGCAAGCACCGATGCTATTGAGGAACTTAAATAGCGCCCATGGTTGTAACAGGGGATGATGACGGACACCAAAGGCAGATCGCTCACGTCATGCCCGCCTAGCATCCAACCCGCTTCCTCAAACGCGCCCACTCTCGCTTGAGCTTCCCGGAGAAGCTGTGTTTGAGGAAGTATTTTTTGGCATATTGCTCGTGGCTTTCCTGGTTGCAACGAAGAACAAAGGGGCGATAGTCGAACAACTCGCCATCAGCCACCAGGGAATTCGCCAAAGCAACGAAGGACTGCACCACAGCCGTATTTCGAGACTCAAACAAATGCAGGTATTGCCCTTCGAAGATGGTGAACAGGCCGTAAGTCGACGTATCACCCAGCAACCACAGAGGTACGGCAGAGCACGTCGGATAGGCCAGTTCTACCGGGACACCTCGTTGGCGGGCAACGGCGGACAATCTTCCAGCAACGTCATACTGTTCACTGGCTTTTAGAGGGGGAGTATCCAGTAAGCGCCAGGTTCGCCCAGTAAGAGCGAGGAACATCGGAGCCGCATAGATGAATCGATGATCGATATGATTCGCCGATTGAGCGCACCCGAATATCGCCCCATCTTGCGCCACCCTTATGGCACGCCCTACCGCGTCAGCTGACAAGGGAATGCAGTCAATATCAACGATAATGACTACCTCATCATCGGCCGCCGAGTCTAGTATCTTCTCCATCCAGGCGCCGTGATCGACCCCATGCAGATTTTGCTGTTCTACTGTGTGGCCAAAAAAGTTGAAGACACGAGCCTGGGCCGAAACCAGATCAGGCCTGACATTATTCCAGTACAGCGAAACGATACGAACCTTATCGCAAGGCATACAACTTCTCTTTAAAAATATACACGAAATAAATCAATTACCCGTCCCACGTCTGCAGTCCCTGGAACTGGGCTTGAACAGGAGATGACGCAGCCTCTTGAACAACTGGCCATCCCAATGAGCCAACGGGACCTGGAAAAGCAATCTCCACGCGTAAGCCTTGTCATCCGTTACTGCGATGCGCAATGCCTTCGTTATCAACTTTGACTTTGAAGAAGAATAAGCGGGACACTCCTTATAGTCCTCAATCACTTGCAGACCATATAGATACTCAGACTTGTATTGCCTGGACAAGCTATCGGGGTGCTTCCTGTACAGCGTAACGATTTCCGGCAAGATATCGACGAAGTAACCCTCATGGGCGATCTTCAGGGTCATCTGAAAGTCCTGGACCCTGATCGCCGGGTCGTACCCGCCCACCGCGATCATCGCGTCGCGGCGATAGACGGCGATGTTGCCGCCGACCACCAGGGCCTCAGCGAGCGCCTGATCAAAGTCGTAGCGCCGGACTTCGCGCTTCTTGTCTTTCTTGGGTAGAAGCGCTCCTTGCTCGTCAATGCGGATCGCCACGCCTCCCAGGCAACCCACTTCTGGATGTTCGCTCAGATAGGCCGCCTGCACCGCCAACCGCCCCTGGGGCATGATGTCGTCGGCATCGAAGGTCGCGACGAATTCACCCTCCGCGAGCGCCAAAGCCGTGTTGAGCGCGGCGCTCACGCCCTGGTTTTCCTGTTTCACGAACAGGACACGGCGTGCCCGCGAACCTGGCTTCGAGGCCTCGATGGTGCGCTCGATGACGCTGGCACTGTCATCAGTGGAGCCATCATCGACGACGATCAGCTCGAAGTTGCGATAGTCCTGCTCCAGAACACTGGTTAGCGCCTCGCCAACGAAGTTGGCGTAGTTGTAGCAAGGGACCAGTACCGAGACCAACGGCACCACGGGTTCGCTCATCGGTATGCCTCCAGCCGTTCCATGCGCGACATCAGTTCCTTGAATCGAGCCTGCGCCGCCCTGTCGGAAAAGCAGCTGTCCAGCCGCTCGGCCGTAGCCTGGCGCCTGTCGGCGGCCTGGGGTGCATCGGAACGTGCCAAGCTCAGCAAGTGCTTCGCCAGTACGCCGGCATCGCGGAGCGGGAACAGCATACCCACTCCTTTGACTACCTCGCGCCCTCCTCCGCAGTCACTGCAGATGATCAGCACACCCGCGGCCATGGCTTCCAGCAGCACCATGCCGAAAGGCTCGTGGTCGGAGCTCAGCGCGAAGACGTCGAAGGCCTTGAAGTAGCGACGTGCATCGGGCACCTGGCCAAGGAACGCGACCTTCGGTGCGATGCCCAGCTCGTGGGCAAGAGCCTTGAGTTCGCCCTCCAGGCGACCGGTGCCGATGATCGTCAGCAGGCTGTTGGGCGGCAGCTCCGGCAGCGCGGCGGCGAAGCCACGCAGCAGCGTCGCCTGGTCCTTGTCCGGATGGAGGCGGCCGACGTTGCCGACGATCCAGGCTCCATCCGGCAGCCCCAGCTCGGCGCGGGCTGCGGCGCGGTCGACCTGGAGAGCCTGCACGGCGGCCACGTCGATACGGTTGTAGAGCGTCTGGATGCGCTCGGCGGGCCAGTCGGTCAGACAGCGGCGCATGTCGTCGCGCACGGCGTCGGAGACGCCGAGCAGCGTCAGGCGACGGCGAAAGAGGCCGACGAACGCGCGACGCATCGGCCGCGTGTAGATGCCGAACGCGTGGTGCACGCCGATCACCGGCAACCGGGTGGCCAGGCAGGCGATGTAGATCGGTTTGAAACGGTGGGCGATGCACAGATGCACGTTGCGCAGGCGGGCGATCTGGCGAATCTCGCGGATGGCGCGCAGCTTCAGGCCGCGGATGTCCCGGGAGCTGTAATCGAGGAACAGCACCTCCTCGGACGCGCAACCGGCCGCCACCGCAGGATCGGGCGCGCCGGTCAGGAACACCGTGGTCACCTTGTAGGGCGTCCCGGCGAACAGCACCGCGTACTGACGGGCGCAATCGAGGAAGGGCCCGTCATAGCCATGGCAGATCTGCAGAACGCGCGGCTCAGCCGATGGGGTCATGCCAGTCCATCCCGTCTTTGGCAACCAGGATGTCTTCCATGATCAGGTACGGCAGATCGGACCCGTAGAACATGTTCAACGCATCGGTCGGCGAGCACACCATCGGCTCACCGCGGCGGTTCAGCGACGTGTTCAGCGAGACACCGTTGCCGGTGAGCTCCTCCAGCGCCTTCATCATGTCGTAGTAGCGCGGGTTGTACTCGCGCTTGAGCACCTGGGCGCGGGAGGTGCCGTCCTCGTGGACGACCTCGCCAACGCGGCCCTTCCATTCGTCGTTGACCTCGAAGGTGAAGGTCATGAACGGCGACGGATGGTCGACCTTGAGCATCTGCGGGGCGACGGTATCGAGCATCGACGGGCAGAACGGGCGCCAGCGCTCGCGGAACTTGATCTGCGCGTTGATCCGGTCGGCGACGCCGGCCACGCTCGGGCAACCGATGATCGAGCGTCCGCCCAGCGCACGCGGGCCGAACTCCATGCGCCCCTGGAACCAGGCAACCGGGTTGCCGGCCACCATGATCTGGGCGATGCGTTGCGGCATGTCGTCGATGCGCTTCCATACCGGGCGGCTCGGGTGACGCGCGCAGGCAGCGATGATGTCCTCGTTGGAATAGGCCGGGCCGAGGTAGACGTGTTCCATCTTCTCCACCGGCACGCCGCGCTGGTGCGAGACGTAGGCCGCCGCGCCCACCGCGGTACCGGCGTCGCCGGAAGCCGGCTGGACGAACAGCTCCTTCACTTCCGGACGGGCGATGATCTTCTGATTCAGCTTGACGTTCAGCGCGCAACCGCCGGCGAAGGCGATCTTGCCGGTCTGCCTGATGATGTCGCCCAGGTAGTGATCCATCATCTGCAGCGCGAGCTTCTCGAACAGCGCCTGCATGCTCGCCGCATAGTGGATGTAAGGGTCGTCGGCGATGTCGCCTTCGCGCTTGGGTCCCAGCCACTCGATCAGCTTGGGCGAGAAGTAGAAACCCTTGCCCTTCTCCTTGTAGCGGCGGAAGCCGATGACGTTGGCGTAGTCGGTGTTGATGGTCAGCTCGCCGTTCTCGAAGCTGGCGAGCCGCGAAAAGTCGTACTTGGCCGCGTCGCCATAGGGCGCCATGCCCATCACCTTGAACTCGCCGTCGAGCATCTCGAAGCCCAGGTATTCGGTGATCGCGCCATACAGGCCGCCCAGCGAATCCGGGTCGAAGAACTCCTTGATCTTGTGGATCTTGCCGTTCTCGCCGTAGCCGAAGAAGGTGGTGGCGTACTCGCCCTTGCCGTCGATGCCCATGATCGCAGTCTTCTCGGTGAAACCCGAGCAATGGTAGGCGCTGGAGGCGTGCGCCAGGTGGTGCTCGACAGGCTCGATGCGGACCTTCTTCAGGTCGAAGCCGAGTTGCTGCAGGCACCATTGGATGCGCTTGTGATAGCGCTTGTAGCGGCGGTTACCGAGCAGGATGGCGTCCAGCGCGCGGTCCGGCGCGTACCAGTAGCGCTTCGCGTAGTGCCAGCGCGCCTTGCCGAAGATGCTGATGGGCGCGAACGGAATCGCCACCACGTCGACATCCGCCGGCTGGATTCCGGCCTGCTCCAGGCAGAACTTCGCCGACTCGTAGGGCATGCGGTTCTTCGCGTGCTTGTCGCGAACGAAGCGCTCCTCTTCCACTGCCGCGATCAACTTGCCGTCGATGTACAGCGCGGCGGAGGGATCATGACTGAGCGCGCCGGAAAGGCCGAGAATCGTGAGTGACACAGCGTTGCCTCTTGAGTTTGGGTGACCACGTCAAGTGGGTCGTGCCCGGCGCACGGCCGGCCGCGGCGACCTTCATCCGGAAGGGGGAAGCGGGGCGGCACCGAGCAGCAAAAAACGGCGATTATATCGCGGCGCCCGTCGAAATCGGTAATTCAGCCCGTCACTCAAGGTCGCGTCCGGCGCCTCGCCGCGTCAAGCGGCGAAAATGGCCCTTGAGCCGGGCAAATCGCTTGCGCCACTTCAGGCGCAGCACGGCCAGCCATATGGGACGGCGCAACTGCCGCTGCAAGGCGGCGATCAATGCACGCTCTTCCGGCCGATTCTGCCTAAGCAGCTCGATATTCTCCTCCAGGTAGATGCGCAAGCCGTCGCGCGGAAGAAGAGTGCGCGCAACGTCCCGGGTCTCCAGCGGCAGCGGGAAGCTGGTGAACTGTTCCAGGCGATTCAGCGCATGCAGGGAAACCATGGTCCGCAGGCATTTTTCACAGCGGCAGCAGTTGTACATCCCGTCGACCTTGCCCCAGCACACCCGCAGATACGCCTGCGCCAGCGGCTCGCTGGAGATGCGCCTGATCTTGTCGATCCGCTCGGCCTCGCAGGCATCGTGGACGATGGCGAGACGTTCATCGGAGAACAGCGGATCGGTATCCAGCCAGGAGCCCCAGGGCTTCTGGTGGCGCAGGCTGTGGGTCCCGGGAACGCGCACTTCGCCGATATCGCCGGCCAGCGCACGGGCGACGCTCATCAAGGCGAAGCCGTGCCCGTGAATGGGCCACGAGCCGAAGTCCTGGATCACCTTGCCAAGATTGCTTTCCACCTCGATGAAGCGCGTCCCGGTGCCCTCGGCCACGGCGGCGCCCATCGCGCTCACCGCCGCACGTCGCGGCAGGTCGTCCAGGCGCACGTCGAAGCCATGGATGTACAGGATGTCGGTGAGCTCTTCCTGCCCTTTGATCAGGGTGAAGAAGGAGTCGACGCCGCCGGAAAAGAAGGACGCCTTGCGCGGGCCTGCCTGCGGGGCCGGCTGATACATCGAATCGGCCTCGATCGGCACCGCGAAGTATTCGTCGAAGCTTGCCTCGAACAGCGCCATCACCTGCCTGACACCCGCCAGGTAGGTCGCCGACAGCGCCCCCTTGACCCGAATCGGCCGACGCAGCTTCATCGCCGCCAGCAACGCCAGCGGCAGCGCCGCATCGAGTCCGGGCTGCCGTTGCAGGCCATTGCTGCGGATGAAGACGTCGTAGTGCCGATCGCCGAGGTCGATGCGGTAGGTCACCGTCGATTTCTCCGACGACTCGCTCGACCAGTCCGAGGAAAGCTCTGAAACGATGATGCTCACGTTGCGGACTCCGCTTCGGCGACGCCCGGTTCGCCAGAGTGGACGCGACTGAACGCCCGGCCGAACTCGGCGGCGATCTCGAGCTTCAGCGACTCGATATCCAGCGGCGGCGGATTCCAGTCGATCCCGCGCGCCAGATGCAGGTTGCGCAACGCGGCCAGGGGCCCGGAATTGTGCACGTAATGGATACCCACCAGGTCCTCGATGATCTTCACCCGATAGTCGTCGCGCTGCGCCGCGTCGTAGAGAAACACGACGGGAATGCCCATGGCGATGCAGGGCATCGCGCAATGGATCTTCGAGGTGATGACCAGGCGCGCGCGCCGGCGGTACTGGTCCAGCAGTTCGCCGGCCAGCTCCAGGCGCAAACGCGTGCTGCCGATCGGCAGGCGCAGCTTGGCCTGGTCGACGACGATCGCACGTTTGCGAATCGAGGCCGGCACCGCCCGCCGAGCCGCCGGGCTGAGGCCGACCAGAAACACCTCGCCCTCGCCTTCGGGCGACCGCTCGCGCCGTGGCAGGGTCAGGGTCACGCAACGGCTGTAATACGCCTGCACGCCATGCCGTTCGAGCAGTGCCTGCGTGCCGCGATCCCTGCAGCCGATGGGCTGCCAGCGGCGCAGGTAATCGATGCCTTCGGGGGAGCAGATCACCGCCTGCGCGGGGGGCGAGATATGGAACGCGAAGAACACCGGGCTCACCTGGGCGGAGGGCGGCCAGTTCCCGGTGTTCATGAAGAAGCCATTCATCGGCACGGTGCAGGGCTCCGCGACCTGGTTCAGGGCCTCACGCGACACATAGCCATCGACGCGCGGCACCAGGCGGCTGACGGCCAGTGTCTGGATATCATCACCCAGGTTGACGAATCGCTCGAATATCGCGCCGGTGTATTCCAGCAAACAGATCGGCCTCACGTGGCATTCCTTATTTTCTTGATAACCCGCCGCCATTTGCCGCGTATTTTCCTGCCGCGCAGGATCAGCCTGTTGCGCCACTGCGGTCGCTCCAGCACCTGTTGCCAGGCTTGCGCCAGAGGGCTATCGCCAAGCCCGCGAGCCGACAGCAGGCGGACATTCTCCCGGGCGAACTTGATCAGGGAATCGTCGTACATCACCAGGGCGCGGACGCGCTCCAGGGCCACCTGCGGTGGAAAGGTCGCGCTGTCTTTGAGAACGCCCAAGGCCTCCAGGGACGTCATGGTGCGCAGGCATTTCTCGCAGCGCCCGCAGTTGTAGCTGCCCTCGACCCGCTCCCAGCAAACCCGCAGGTGAGCCAGCGCCAAAGGAGCCGCGGCCAGCGCCTCGACCTTGTCGATCCGCCCGGCCTCGCACCCGTCGTGGATGACCTCCAGACGCTCGTCGGAGAACAGCGGATCGGTCTGCGGATGGGATGCCCAGGGCATCAGGTCGGCTTCGGCGAACGAGGACGGAATGTAGATCCGGTCCAGGTAGTCGGCCAGATGGCGCGCGGCGCTGCCCAGCCCGTAGCCGTGGCCATGCAGCCCCCAGCGCCCGAAGTCCTTGAACAGGCGGATGGCGTTGGTCTCCAGTTCGATGAAGCGCACACCGGTCGCCTGCTCTATCGCGCGGCCCATTTCGCTGATCGCTTGGCGCCGCGGCAGGTCGTCCAGCGCGACGTCGTAGCCGTGCACGAAGATCAGGTCGGTGATTTCCTCGCGGTGCTTGAGGAAGGTGTAGAACGAGTCGACGCCGCCGGTGAAGAAACTGCCGACACGCCCGGTGGCCGCTTTCGGGCGGGAAACCAGGGCTTGCGC
This sequence comes from Pseudomonas sp. UBA6310, assembly GCF_002438225.1. Taxonomy (NCBI): domain Bacteria; kingdom Pseudomonadati; phylum Pseudomonadota; class Gammaproteobacteria; order Pseudomonadales; family Pseudomonadaceae; genus Pseudomonas; species Pseudomonas sp. UBA6310. Next base: position 17,846 of record NZ_DJTK01000074.1, read on the forward strand.
GGTGATCGACACCGGCCGATAGCGCGCAAACCAACCGGCGAACGTCTGCATGAGCTGGCGCTGGTTGGCGAGGAACTGCGGCGAGAGAGTGCCCGGCAAGCGAAGGTCGGTATCGGTGGCCATCGCCCCAAGCGCGGCCATGGCCAGCAGCGCTTCGCCATCGCCGGACAGCGGAATGTCCGCAGCGGAGAAATAGACCGGGTAGCGCCGCTCGCCGAGCTGCAGCTGGTAGTCGATCCGGCTGCCGCTCGAAGTGCCCGGCGCCAGCGAAGCGACCTGCCGGGTGTCGGTCATGTGCACATCCTGCACGCTCAAAGTCGCGTCCCTCGCCAGCCAAGTACCAGCCGTAGCCATTTCGAAAGATAGTCCCAGCGGCACGCTATCCAGGGGTCGAGCCGCCAGGCCCGACGATAGCAAGCCAACGCCTCGCTGCGCAGCCCGGCGAGGTAGCAACCGCGAAACAGGGACAGCTGGCGCTGTGCTCGGTAGGCGCGCAGGCGGTGCTGGAACTCGCCCGGCAGACGCTCGAAGACCGCCGCCGCGACCCGGTCGCCGTGGGCGGCATCCAGCTCCAGCTGATTGCGCAGGGAATCCGCGTGCTTGTAGATCCAGACGAGCGGAACATCCAGCACCGAAATCACCGGGGACGAGAGCATGAAGGCGAAAACCGCCAGGTCTTCGCCCTGCTTCAGATCCTCGGGATAGGGACAGCAGGTCGCCCGCGCGCGGCGGAACACGGCGCTGCCATGCCCCATGCCGAAGCGTTTCTTCAGCAGGAAATCGTCGAGCCGGGAAAAAACCGCGTCGGCGATCCGTCCGGGAGGGTGGTAGCGGCTACTGCCGTCCTCCGCGCAATCCAGATGCCCGCCGAGCAACAGATCGATACCGGGGCAGGTGCGCAGCCTATGCAGGATCGCCGCTATCGCCCCCGAAGCCATGACATCGTCGGCATCGAGAAACAACACCCAACGCCCGGAGGATATCGCCAGCCCGGCATTGCGGGCCGCGGAAGGGCCGCGGTTGTCCTGGCACAGATACGCGGCACGCTGCGCCCCGCAATGCCGTCCGCGCAGCAGATCGAGCGTGGTGTCTTGCGAACCGTCGTCGACGACGATCAGCTCGCACTCGCCGGTGAGCTGCATCAGCACCGAATCCAGGCAGCGCGACAGCACCGAGGCGTAGTTGTAGGCGGGAATGATCACGCTCAATAGCAGATCGGCCGGTGCATCCCGTTTCCAGCGAGCATCGGCCACCTGCATCAGTCATGCCCCACGGCGGACGGCGGCGCTTCGGCGCTGGGCAGGTTTTCCTCCAGCCAACGCGCCAGGGGGCTATCCGCCGGCCAGTTGCGAATGAAGCGGGCGCGGTCCGCCGCCTGGGCGCGCTGCCATCCGGCGCCCGGTGGATGCGCGCGCAGCGCGTCGAGGTCGATGAGCAGCAGACGCCCGGCGTCCCACAGCAGGTTGGTCGCCTTGAGGTCGCCGTGGCTGATGCGCTCGCGCGCCAGGTCGGCGAAGAGGCGCTGAATCGCGCCGGCCTCTTCCGGGGACGGCGGACGATCGCCCTCGCGCCCGAACAGCGCGAACAGGTCGCCCGCCTCGCAGAAGGCGTTGATCAGCCAGCCCCCGCGACGCAGCCCGAGAAAGCGTCGCTCGATGCAGGCCAGCGGTCGTGGCGTGGCGATGCCGAGGAATTCCAGCCGATTGCCCTCGATCCAGCTGTGCCAGGCCCGGCTCGGGCGCAGGCAGCGTCGGAGCCAGTGGCCGAGGCCCTTGACGTTGTAGCGCTTCACCAGCAGTTGGCGTGTCGCCACCTCGACCTTCGCGACCGTCGCGCTGCCTCCGTCCTTCAGCAACTGCCCGGCGCGGATGAACGTGTCGGGGTCGGCCAGCAGCGGCGCCAGGGCGTCCTGCTCGTCACGGCGCACGGCGCACAGGCCGCGCGGCTCGGTACGCACGCTGAACAGGCTGCAGTCGCGCCCCGCCTTCTGCAGGTAATCGCGCAGCCGCCAGCGACGGACCCGGGCGACATCCTTCAGCAGCGCTTCCAGCGGCAGGGCGTGCTCGCCATTGGCCAGCAGGTAGTGCACCAGCAGCTCTTCGAAAAAGGGTTCCAGGCGCGCCGGCAATTGGGCGAAGAACACCCCGAGGTTTTCCAGCGCCCGTGCTCGGGACAGCGGCTGGCCAGGGGTTTCCGCCTGCACGCCGCCGCCATCGATCAGGAACAGGCGACCATCGTGCCGCAGCAGATTGTCCAGGTGCAGATCGCTCTGCCACAGGCCCTGGGCATGCAGGCGGCCGATGGCGGCGAGGGCCTCGCCGAGCACGGCCTGCTGGGCGTCCGACAGCGGCGCTTGGTGCTCCACCGCGCGCCAGGCGTCCCAAAGGCTCTGCGCGCCGTCGAGGAACTCGAACAGCAGCCAGCCGCCCTGCCCGGCCTCGAAGCCTTCGGCGAGCAGCGCCGGGGTATCCAGGCCGGAGGCGGCCAACAGCGCCGCGCCGTCGCGCTCACGGGAGAAATGACGCTCGGCCTTGGCGCCGACCAGCAGCTTGGCGAGCACCGTCCGCCCCTGCCACCGCGCCAGCCCGACATAGCGCTGCCCCGGCAGCACGCGCAGCCAGGTGCTGACGCTCAGGCTGTCCGCACCCAGCTCGACGCTCAGCGGCAGGGCCGGCGCGCGGCCGGCATGCTGCAACTCGGCCAGCTTCACGTGCGTGCCTCCTTGCGGCGCTGACGCGCGGCGAGCAGCGGCAACCAGTGCTCCACCTCGGCGCTCGTCGCCGGCCGGTCCAGGTAGGCGGCGAGAAATCCGCGCACCTCGGTCTCCTGCCAGACGCGCGCGCGGCGCAGCAGCGGTTCCAGATCACGCACCCGGTCGGCCTCGCCCCGGCGCAGCGGGCGGGTCTTCTCCAGGTCGATCAGGCAGGCGTCGAAGCCGTCGGCTTCGCGCAGGAAGATGTGCTTGGGGTAGAAACAGCCGTGACTCTGCCCAGCCGCGTGCAGCCGGCGCGCCAGCCGCCCCACCGCCGTCAGCAGCGCCTGGCGTTGCTCCGCAGGCCGCTGCTCCCAGCCCTCCAGCCAGTGCTGCAGGTCCCGGCGGTCGTCCAGCGCCCGGGTCAGGAGGATCGCGTGGCGTTCGCCGCGCACCTTTCGCTGGCCGAAGAAGGCCGCCTGCAACGCCGGAATGCCCAGCTCACGGTAGCGCCGGATGTTGCGGAACTCGCGGGCGAAGCTCGGCTCGCCGAAGGGATGGCGCAGGCTGCGCATCAGGTAGTCGGACTGGCGCTTGAGGTAGTAACCGCGGCCCTCCAGATCCAGGCGGAAGACCTGGCTCCAGCCCTTCCCCGCCCGGTTCGGCGCGTCCACGGCGTCCAGTTGCAAGGCCCAGAGCGCGTCGAAGCTCGCCAGCGCGTGGCGCTCGAGCAGGTCGCGGTCATCGCCACACAGGTAATCGCTCACTCGCGGCCCTCGAAATAGGTCAGCACCTGGCGGATACGCTGTTTGTCGCTCGCCCCGAGCCGCGTCACGCCGGCGTACCGCAGGTAGAAATGTAGCCGCTGCGTACGCGACAGGGTGTACTTCGCCACCTTGTCCAGGCAGGCGAGGTCCTTGACGATGCGCCGGCGCAGCAGCGCGCCGCGCCAGAAGGTGCCGCCGGGGCAGTCGATGAAGAACAGCTCGCCGCGGTCGTCGACCAGCAGGTTTCGCCACTTCAGGTCGTTATGGGCGAACGAATGGTCGTGCAGGATGCGTGTCGCCGCGGCCAGTTGCCGACTGACGCCATCGACCCAGCGGCGATCGCGCAGGCGGGGATCGTGGTTGTTCGCGAGCCACGCCAGGTCGTGGGTGTTGGGCAACTCCCGGGTGATCAGCGCACCGCGCAGGAAGGCCCCGCCGCTACGCTCCAGCCCCCAGCCGACCACCGTCGCCGTCGGGATGCCCCAGCGGGCGAAATGCTTGAGGTTCTGCCACTCGGCCTTGACCCGCGGACGGCCCAGATAGCGCCGCACGCCCTTGCCGGCGCCCCAGTAGCGCTTGACGTAATAGCGCACGCCGTCGACTTCGACACGGATCACCTCGGACAGCGGGTCGCGGGTCAGGCGCTCGCCCTCGAGCGCGAACACCGCTTCCAGGTTGCCGAAGTGCGCCGACAGACCGGCATGCGACGAATCGAGCTTCCAGCCCGCCATCAGCGCGCCTGACCGAGGTCGCGGGCGATCCGCCAGACCGGTACGAACGGCCGCCAGACGTAGCTGCCGAGCCATTTAAAGCGCCACAGCGGATACAGCACGGTGTTCTTGTGGTTGAAGCCGGGGCGCCAGACGAAGTTCTTGCGCCGGCGGGTGATGGTAAAGGTGGGAATGTCCATCATCGAGGCCAGGTGGCCGCCGCCGGAATCGTTGCTGATGACCACGGCGGCGCCGGCGACGTAATCCATCAGCGCCTTGACGTCGGGGAAGGCATGCAGCGGGAAATCGCCGATGGCCGCGCCGATCCGCTCGCGTTCGTCCGGCATGCAGACGAACTCGACGTCCCAGCCGCGTGCCTTGATGGCATGCGCCAGCAGGCGGAAACCGAGCAGCCAGTAATTCTTGCTCTCCTTGGGCGTGGTCGGGAAAACCACCACGCGGCGGCTCGGCGCCGGCTCTTTCGGCCGCCCCATGACCCGCTCACCCGGCCCCAGGGAGATCCCGTACACCTGGTTGGCGTAGGAGTCGACCCAGTCGACCATGGTCTGCCCGGCGCGCGAATCGAGGCAGAACGGAATGCTCGCGCCCGGCAGGCGCTCGCCGCGCACGATTACCTCGCGCCCGTGCAGGCCGGACTCCCGGGAAATCTTCTTGGCGGTGACGAAGGCCACGTTGGTCAGCGCCGCGTAGGCCTGAGCACCCGCGCCCGGCTCGTAGCACTTCTCGAAGCAGGCGATCAGCAGGTCGAAGCGGGGCGACAGCACCTCCAGCGACTCGCTGTCATCGCGCTGCACGTCGAGCCAGTCGAAGTACTCGCGCGCCGGGTAGAGGGTCTTGCTGAAGAAGCTGACCTGCGCGCCGGCGCGATGGAACAGCCAGGCCAGACGCAGGTAGAGGGTGGCGTCACCCAGTGCCGGAAACGAGACGATGCCGACACGCAGTCCGTTGAAATTCATGTTGCCCCTTGGCGTGTGCAGGCGCCGCTCATGCCGCGGCCCCCGGCTCGTATTTGCGTCGGTAGCGCTGCAGCAGACGCTCTGCCTTGCGCTCCAGCCAGGCCAGCAGCGCGGCTTCGTCGCGCAGAATCTCGCGCAGCGGCTTGCCGAAATAGGTCTTGAGGAAGCGCAGCTTGTCACGCCGAGTCAGGCCGATGTCCAGCGCCGAGAAGTACAGCCCGGCGATGTCCTTGTTGCGCCAGCGGGCCGGCGTCTGCGCGCGCACCTGGGCGCGGTGCAGGTCGATCACCGACAGCCTGAACGCGCCGGCTGCCGGCGGTGCGTCGGTGTGCAGGAGGAAATGGCAGATGTAGCAGTCGCGGTGGTTGACCCCGGCGCGGTGCATGGCGCCGGTCATCCGCGCCACTTCCGCGATCAGCGCCCGTTTCAGCGCCAGCGGCGGCGGATCGCTCGGCCAGTCGCGGCAGAAATCCTCCAGGCTGACGGTCGGCGCCAGTTCTTCGGTGATGATGAAGGAATGCTGCGTTGCCGGGTTGGCACCGCGCTCGCCGAACGCCACGCAGGTCATGGTCGGCACGCCGACCTCGGTGAGCCGCTGGATCGCCGCCCATTCCTGACCGGCGCCCAGCACCGGCGCCTTGGCGGTCAGCCAGTTCTTGACGATCTCGCCCCAGCCGACGCCACGGTGGATCTTCACGAAATAGCCTCGGCCGTCGACTTCGGTGCGCAGCGTGCGGCGCGCCTCCAGCTCGCGGTAAACCTCGCCCTGCAGCTTCTCCACTTCGACGAAGGGATCGCGGCCCTGCCAGAGGCTCCTGAAGGGTTCCTGCAGCACCAGCTTGCTCATGGCCGTTCTCCGAGAATCACGTCGGCCGCGCGCTCCGGCATCGAGTACAGGTCCGCCGAGTCGGCGAAGGCCAGGCCGTTGCGCGACCAACCGGCACGCGCCGCATCGTCGGCGAGCATGCTCGCCAGGGTGGCGTTCAGTTGCGCCTGCTCGAACGGCTCGGCGAGCACGCGGCCGGCATCGGCATCGGCGATGTAGTGGGCATAGCCGCAGACCGCGCTGACCAGCACCGGCAGCCCGGCGACCAGCGCCTCGAGCAGCACCGTGCCGGTGTTCTCGTTGTAGGCCGGATGGATCAGCAGGTCGGCGCCGAGCAGGAAGCGCGGAATGTCGCTGCGCCCCTTGAGAATCTGCACCTGTTCGGAAATGCCCAGCGCGCCCATCTGCAGCAGGAACGGCTTGGGATCGTCCTGGCCGATGGCGATCAGCCGGGTGCGTTTCTTCAGCTCGCGGGGCAGCGCGGCGACGGCTTTCAGGGTGCGGTCCAGGCCCTTGGTCTTGAAGCCGGAACCGATCTGCACCAGCAGCAGGTCGTCGTCGGCCAGCTTGAACTCGCGGCGGAATTCGGCACGGATCTCGGCCGCGTTGGCCGGCGCGCGGCGGTCGGCGGCGATGCCCGGCGGCAACAGGTGGAAGCGCTCGGCCGGGGTGCCGTAGTGCTTGACGAACAGCGGCTGCTGGACCTCGGAGATCATCAGGATCTCGGTCTTCGCGTCGGCGCCGAACACCGCCCGCTCGTAGTCGGCGAAGTGCCGGTAGCGGCCCCATTTGCGGTACAGCGGATTGCGCAGGGTCTGCGCCTTGTCCTCGTAGCAGCCGTCGGCGGCGTAGTAGACGTCCAGGTTCGGCATCTTGTTGAAGCCGATCAGCCGGTCGACCGGATCGCGGGCCAGGTCGGCGGCGATCCAGGCGCTGAATTTCTCATTGCGCCGGTGGTTGAACAGCGCCTTGACCGGCGCCACGCGCACGTCGAAACCCGACGGTACTTCGCCTTCCCAGATCGGCGTGTAGACGCGGATGGCGTGGCCACGGCGCTGGCACTCCAGGGCGATGCGCATGAAGTCGCGCTGCAGGCCGCCGAAGGGGAAGTACTTGTAGAGGGCAAAAGCCAGTTGCATCAGGCGCGATCCTCGAAAACGCTCTCCGGCGCCAGCAGCAACGCCTCCAGTTCGGTGCCGACGCGCTCGGCATCGAGGCCGTCGAAGCACGGCGTGTCACGGTCGCCAAGGCCGGCGCCCGGCCCGCTCGCGCACAGGTGGACCTGCGAGCGGCCATAGGCGCCGACGCGGTCCGGGCGGGTCGGCCCGTAGAGCGAGATGCACGGCACGTCCAGCGCGGCGGCGAGGTGACCGAGGCCGGTGTCCACCGCCACGCAGGCCCGCGCGCCGGCGATCACCTTGGCGACCCCGGCAAGGTTCAGTTTGGGCAGCACGGCGACCTTTTCAAGGCCGGCGGCGATGCGCTCGGCGCGGGCTTTCTCGGTCGGGTTGCCCCACGGCAGGCGAATCGCCCAGCCGCGTTCGGCGATGCGCTCGGCCAGGGCACGCCAGTCCGCCTCGGGCCAGTGCTTGCTGGCCCAGGTGGTGCCGTGCAGGAACAGCACGTAAGGCTCGCCGGCCGAATCGGCCAGTTGCGCGCGGTCCAGCCCGTAATCGCCGACGCCGGTCGGCAGCGGATAGTCCAGCGCCTCGGCGAACAGCGCGCGGGTACGTTGCAGCGCGTGCTGCTCGCGGGCCACGGCGTAGCGCCGGTCGTAGAAGCGCGCCGCGATCGGCTCGCGGGCGGAGTCGCGGTCGAGCCCGGCCACCGGCGCCTTCACGTAGCGGGTCAGCCAGGCGCTTTTCAGCAGGCCCTGGGCATCGATCACCAGGTCGTAGCGGGTCTCGCGCAGGCGCGCCTTGAAGCGTCGCCATTCGCCGCTCTTCCAGGTCTGCAACGGGTGCTTGCGCCAGCGCCGGATCGCCACCGGGATCACCTGCGCCACCGCCGGATGCCAGGCCGGGATTTCGGCGAAGCCCTCTTCCACCACCCAGTCGAAACGGATGCCGGGAATCGCCCGCGCCGCATCGGTGAGGGCCGGCAGGGTGTGGATCACATCCCCGAGGGAGGACGTCTTGATCAGCAGGACGCGCAACGTCAGCTCACCTCGAGCGGGTCGCCGACCAGCCGGCCGAGAGCATCCAGCACCGGGCGCGGCTCGAGCTGGCGCAGGCAGTTGTAGTGACCGAAGCGGCAGGTGCGCTCGAAACACGGGCTGCATTCCAGCCCCAGGCGCACCACCTCCACCTGGTCCGCCAGCGGCGGGGTGAACTGCGGCGAGGTGGAGCCGTACACCGCCACCAGCGGGCGGTTCAGCGCCGCGGCCACGTGCATCAGGCCGGAGTCGTTGGAGACCACGGCGGCCGCGCAGGAGAGCAGGTCGATGGCCTCGGCCAGCGAGGTATCGCCCGCCAGGTTCAGCGCTTCCTCGCGCAGGCCGGGGATCAGCCGCGCGCGGATTTCCTCACCCACCGGGTGATCGTTCTTCGAGCCGAACAGCCAGACCTGCCAGCCTTCGCGAATCTTCAGCTCGGCGACCTTGGCGTAGTGCTCCACCGGCCAGCGCTTGGCTTCGCCGAACTCGGCGCCGGGACACAGCGCCAGCACCGGACGATCCAGCTGCAGCCCGAACGTGGCCAGCGCCGCGTCGCGGCTGGCCGGGTCGATTGCCAGCGCCGGCCTCGGATAGGGTTGCGGCAACGCGGCGCCGGGTTCGTAGGCGAGCGCCATGAAGCGCTCGATCATCAGCGGATAACGGTCCTTGTCCAGCTTGCGGATGTCGTTGAGCAGGCCCAGGCGCATCTCGCCGCGCCAGCCGGTGCGCTTGGGAATCCCGGCGAAGAACGGCACCAGCGCGGACTTCAGCGAGTTCGGCAGCAGGATGGCCTGTTGGTAGCGCCCCTTGAGGCCAGCACCGATGCGCCGGCGCGCGGCCAGATCGAGCACGCCGTGGCCGAGCGGAAAGCTCAGCGCCTCGCGCACTTCCGGCATCCGTTCGAGGATCGGCCGGCTCCACTCGGGCGCCAGCACATCGATGGCGCAGCCGGGATGGCGCTGTTTCAGGCAGGCGAACAGCGTCTGCGCCATCACCATGTCGCCTACCCAGCTCGGGCCGATGATCAGAATATTCATAAGGGACTCGAGGCGCGGACCGCCCGAGCCCGACGAAGGCGGCGCAGGGCCGCCTCGCGCCGGGCTTCGCCGGGAAGGTCCGGCGACTTACTTGACCAGGGTACGCCAGTCGGCGTGGCCGTCGGTCTTGCCGCTGACCAGGTCGAAGTAGGCTTTCTGCAGCTTCTCGGTGATCGGACCGCGGCTGCCGCCGCCGATCTGCCGGCCATCGACTTCACGGATCGGCGTGACTTCGGCGGCGGTACCGGTGAAGAAGGCTTCGTCGGCGATGTACACCTCGTCGCGGGTGATGCGCTTCTCGATGATTTCCAGCCCGAGTTCCTTGGCCAGGATCAGCACGGTGCTGCGGGTGATGCCGTTCAGGCAGGCGGTCACCTCGGGGGTGTACAGGCGGCCTTCGCGGATCAGGAAGATGTTCTCGCCGGAGCCTTCGGCGACGTAGCCTTCCGGGTCCAGCATCAGCGCCTCGTCGGCGCCGCCGGAAACCGCTTCCTGCAGGGCCAGCATCGAGTTGATGTAGGCGCCGTTGGACTTGGCGCGGGTCATCGAGATGTTCACGTGGTGGCGGGTGAAGGAACTGGTGCGCACCTTGATGCCGCTCTTCAGCGCCTCCTCGCCCATGTACGCGCCCCAGTGCCAGGCAGCGACGATGACGTGGACCTTCAAGTTGTCGGCGCGGATGCCCATGCCTTCCGATCCGTAGAACACCATCGGGCGGATGTACGCCGAAGCCAGGTTGTTCTCGCGCACGGCGGCGCGGGTCGCCTCGTTGATCTCGTCCTTGGTGAACGGGATCTTCATGTTCATGATGTGCGCCGAATCGAACAGCCGATCGGTGTGCGCCTGCAGGCGGAAGATCGCCGTGCCCTGCGGGGTTTCGTAGGCACGCACGCCTTCGAACACGCCCATGCCGTAGTGCAGGGTGTGGGTCAGCACATGGGTGGTGGCGTCGCGCCACTGCACCATTTCGCCGTCATACCAGATCACGCCATCGCGGTCGGACATCGACATAACTGCCAGCTCCTCAAGGTTCGGTTCGTACAACTAATACGGGTTGGCGACGCGCCGGGATTCAGCTCAGCCCCAGCGTCCGCCAGATGCGCATCACGGCGCGCCGTTCGGCCTGCAACTGATCGCCTGGGACCACGCCCGGAAGCTTTTCCAGCGCCTGACGATGCGCCACGGAGCGGTAGGTCTTGTAGGCTTCCTGCAGCAGGGCGACGTCTTCGGCCGGGAGCAGTCCGGCATCAGCCAGGCCGTCCAGAATGCGGATGTTATCGGTGTAGCGCAGCAGCTCGGGATGCCCGTGCGACCAGGCCAAGGCCGCGTATTGCACCATAAATTCGATATCGACGATACCTCCGGCGTCCTGCTTGAGGTCGTAGCCGACGGTGGCGGCGAAGGCGTTCGCCGCGGTGCCGGCGGCGGTTACCGGGGTGCCGAGGTTGCTGCGCATCTTGGCGCGCATCTCGCTGACCTCCTGGCGCAGGGTCGGCAGATCGCGCTCGCGGCCGAGCACGCGGGCGCGCACCTGCTCGAAGCCTTCGCCGACCCGGCGATTGCCCACCAGCACGCGGGCGCGCACCAGCGCCTGGTGTTCCCAGGTCCAGGCCTCGGTTTCCTGGTAGCGGGCGAAGGCGCCCAGCGAACTCACCAGCAACCCGGCCGCGCCGGACGGACGCAGGCGCATGTCGACCTCGTAGAGCTGGCCGGAGTTGGTGTGCGCGGTGAGCAGGTGGATGATCCGCTGGCCGAGGCGAGTGAAGAACTGCGCGCCGTCGATCGGCTTGGGCCCGTCGGTTTCCGCCTGCGGATCGCCGTCGTGGATGAACACCAGGTCGAGGTCGGAACCGTGGCCCAGCTCGATGCCGCCAACCTTGCCGTAGCCGACGATGACGAAATCCGGATCGCAAGGGCTGCCATCGGCGCGTTTCGGTGCGCCGTGGCGCGCCACCGTATGGCGCCAGGCCAGCGCCAGCACCTGGTCGAGAATCGCCTCGGCGAGCCAGGTCAGGTAATCGCTGACCTTCATCAGCGGCAGCGAGCCGCTGATCTCCGAGGCCGCCACGCGCAGGCCGTGGGCCAGCTTGAAGTGGCGCAGCGCTTCCATCTGCTGCTCGAGGTCGTCCTCGGGAATCCGCAGCAGCCGCTCCTGCAGTTCGGCGGCCAGCTCCGGCGCGTTCGGCGGGTTGAACAGCCGCCCTTCGTTGAGCAGCTCGTCGAGCAGGATCGGGTAGCGCGCGATGTGCCCGGCGATCCACGGGCTGGCGACGCACAGGGCGATCAGCCGCTGCAAGGCTCCGGGGTTTTCCGTCAGCAGCACCAGGTAGGCGGAGCGCCGCACCACGGCCTCGACCAGCGGCAGCACGCGCTCCAGCACCCGGTCCGGGTCCTGGTGTTCGGCGGCCATGCTCAGCAGCCGCGGGATGAAGGCGTCCAGCCGCTCGCGGCCCAGCCGCTGCATGGCGCGCGCCTGCGGCCCGTTGCGTAGCTCGGCGAGGCGCTTGCGCGCGGCGAAGGGATCGACGAAGCCGGCATCCAGCAGTTGCCGGTCGATGGCCTCCTCTTCCATGCGGTCTTCCCACAGCGGCAGCCACTCGCCGCCGACGCTGGCCTGGCTCGGCAGGTTCTCTTCCTCGTTGGGGTCGGCGATCACCTGGCGGAAGTGCCAGTCGATGCGCTCGCGCCAGTGGCTGAGGCGCTCGTGGAACGCGGCCCAGTCCGGGAACCCCATGATGAAGGCGACCCGCGCGCGCTCCAGCGCGCCGTCGGGGAGCATCTGCGTCTGGCGGTCGGCGATCGCCTGCAAGGCGTGTTCGGTGTAACGCAGGAAGGCGTAGCCGTCGCGCAGCTCGGCGATCACCGCCGCCGGCAGGTAGCCCTGCCCTTCGAGGGTCGCCAACACCTTGAACAGGGAGCGCTGCTGCAGGCTCAGTTCGCGGCCGCCGTGGATCAGCTGGAACACCTGGGCGATGAACTCGACCTCGCGGATCCCGCCGGCGCCGAGCTTGATGTTCTCGTCCATGCCCTTGCGCCGGACTTCCTGCTGGATCATCTGCTTGAGCAGGCGCAGCGCCTCGATCGCCGAAAAGTCCAGGTAGCGCCGGTAGACGAACGGGCGCAGGTGGTCGAGCAGTTGCTCTCCGGCCTGGCGGTCGCCGCCGACCACCCGCGCCTTGATCATCGCGTAGCGTTCCCAGTCGCGCCCCTGGTCCTGGTAGTACTGCTCCAGCGCGCTGAAACTGAACACCAGGGCACCGGCGGAACCGTAGGGGCGCAGGCGCATGTCGACGCGGAACACGAAGCCGTCGACGGTGATGCTGTCGAGCGCCTTGATCAGCCGCTGACCGAGGCGCGCGAAAAACTCCTGGTTATCCAGCGCGCGCTTCACGCCCTGGGTTTCGCCACCCTCCGGAAAGCCGAAGATCAGGTCGATGTCCGAGGACAGATTCAGCTCGCCGGCGCCGAGCTTGCCCATGCCCAGCACGACCAGTTGCTGGGCCTCGCCGGAGCGCTTGCCGATCGGCGTGCCGAACTGCGCGCAGAGGCGCGGGTAAAGCCAGCGGTAGGCCTCGTCGATGCACACGTCGGCCAGCTCGGAGAGGTCGCGGCAGGTTTCGATCAGGTCGGCCTGGCGCGTCAGGTCGCGCCAGATGATGCGCGCCTGCTGGCGGTTGCGAAAACGTCGCAGGCGCCGCGCGAGGTCGTCCTCGTCGGAGCATTCGGCGAGCAGGCGGTGCAACTGATCGCGCAGTTCGCCGGTCTGCAGAGAACGCTCCAGCTCGCCGGAATCGGCCAGATCGAGGAAGGCTTCGGGGCTGCGCGTGGCCTGCTCGGCGACGAAATCGCTGGCGGCGGCCACCCTAAGGAAGTCCGCGTGGCGCGGTGCGGGCCAGCTGGAAAGGCGCTGCTCGGCGCTGTCGCCGAGGGTCGCTGCGGCAGTGCGCAATGCCTGTTCCGCGCGTTCGACGCCGCTTTGCAGGACGTCCGGCACGGCGACGAGTGGGGGCAGGTTCATGGTCTATCCTTGTCGGCTGCGAGTTGCCGCCGAGGGATGCGAAAGAGGTTTTCCGCCCCTGCCGAAAGCCCGCGCTGGCAATGAAGAAGCCGTTGTTATTGTAGTTTTACTACTGGGCAATGTGCCCGAATGGGTGAAACCGGCGTCGGAATGTAGTAAAACTACAAGGCCGAATGACCGGCACATCCAAGAATTTAGCCACTTCCGGCCCACAAGGCCGGTGGTGTTACAGGCGGCCGATTTTGGTTGCCTTTCCGCCCTGGAGCAAGCCATGCAAGATCTCGATCCCGTCGAAACCCAGGAATGGCTGGACGCCCTTGAGTCGGTCCTGGACCGCGAAGGCGAAGACCGCGCCCACTACCTGATGACCCGCATGGGTGAACTCGCTACTCGCAGCGGTACTCAGCTGCCCTACGCGATCACCACGCCGTATCGCAATACCATCCCCGTCACCCACGAAGCACGCATGCCTGGCGACCTGTTCATGGAACGCCGCATCCGCTCGCTGGTTCGCTGGAACGCCCTGGCGATGGTGATGCGCGCGAACATGAAGGACCCGGACCTGGGTGGCCACATCTCCACCTTCGCCTCCAGCGCGACGCTGTACGACATCGGCTTCAACTACTTCTTCCAGGCCCCGACCGAAGAACACGGCGGCGACCTGATCTACTACCAGGGCCATGCGTCGCCCGGCATCTATGCCCGCGCCTTCCTCGAAGGCCGCCTGTCCGAAGACCAGATGAACAACTTCCGCCAGGAAGTCGATGGCGGTGGTCTGTCGTCCTACCCGCACCCGCACCTGATGCCGGACTTCTGGCAGTTCCCGACCGTCTCCATGGGCCTCGGCCCGATCCAGGCGATCTACCAGGCGCGCTTCATGAAGTACCTGGAAAACCGCGGTTTCATCCCGGCCGGCAAACAGAAGGTCTGGTGCTTCATCGGCGACGGCGAGACCGACGAGCCGGAAACCCTCGGCGCCATCTCCCTGGCCGGCCGCGAGAACCTGGACAACCTGATCTTCGTCATCAACTGCAACCTGCAGCGCCTCGACGGCCCGGTTCGCGGCAACGGCAAGATCATCCAGGAACTCGAAGGCGTGTTCCGCGGCGCCAACTGGAACGTCAACAAGGTCATCTGGGGCCGCATGTGGGACCCGCTGTTCGCCGAGGACGAGGACGGTCGCATGCAGCGCCGCATGGACGAGGTGATCGACGGCGACTACCAGAACTACAAGGCCAAGGACGGCGCCTTCGTGCGCAAGCACTTCTTCGGCGCCGATCCCGAACTGCTCAAGCGCGTCGAGAAGCTCAGCGACGACGAGATCTGGAAGCTCAACCGCGGCGGCCACGACCCTTACAAGGTCTATGCGGCCTACCACCAGGCGGTCAACCACAAGGGTCAGCCGACCGTCATCCTGGCCAAGACCATCAAGGGCTACGGCACGGGCGCCGGTGAAGCGAAGAACACCGCGCACAACACCAAGAAAGTCGATATCGAGAGCCTGAAGAAATTCCGCGACCGTTTCGACATCCCGCTCAACGACTCGCAGTTGCACGACCTGCCCTTCTACCGCCCGGAAGAAGACAGCGCGGAGATGAAGTACCTGCGCAAGTGCCGCGAGAAGCTCGGCGGCCACCTGCCGCAGCGCCGCCACACCAGCGTGAGCATCCCGACCCCGCCGCTGGAAACCCTGAAAGCCGTGCTCGACGGTTCCGGCGATCGCGAAATTTCCACCACCATGGCCTTCGGCCGGATCCTCGCGTCGCTGGTCAAGGACAAGGAACTGGGCAAGCGCATCGTGCCGATCCTGGCTGACGAAGCGCGCACCTTCGGCATGGAAGGGATGTTCCGCCAGCTCGGCATCTATTCCCCGGTAGGTCAGCTGTACGAGCCGGTCGACCGCGACCAGGTGATGTACTACCGCGAAGAGAAGGACGGCCAGATCCTCCAGGAAGGCCTCAACGAGGCCGGCGCGTTCTCCTCCTTCGTCGCTGCCGGCACCGCCTACAGCAACTACAACACGCCGATGCTGCCGGTCTACATCTTCTATTCGATGTTCGGCTTCCAGCGTATCGGCGACCTCGCCTGGGCGGCCGGCGACGCACAGACCCGCGGCTTCCTGCTCGGCGGCACCTCCGGGCGCACCACGCTGAACGGCGAAGGCCTGCAGCACGAGGACGGCCACAGCCACATCCTCGCCAGCACCATCCCGAACTGCCGCAGCTACGATCCGACCTACGCCTACGAGCTGGCCGTGATCATGCGCCACGGCGTCTATCAGATGATGGAGAAGCAGGAAAGCGTCTACTACTACATCACCGTGATGAACGAGAACTACCAGCAGCCGGCCATGCCGGAAGGCGTGGAAGAGGGCATCATCCGCGGCATGTACCTGCTCGAGGAAGCCAAGGGCGACTTCGCCCACCGCGTCCAGTTGCTGGGTTGCGGCACCATCCTCACCGAAGTCCGCGCCGCAGCCGAGCTGCTCGCCGAATTCGGCGTCGGCGCCGACATCTGGAGCGTCACCAGCTTCAACGAACTGCGTCGCGACGGCCTGGCGGTGGACCGCTGGAACCGTCTGCACCCGGCCGAAGAGCCGCGCAAGACCTACGTCGAAACCTGCCTGGAAGGACGTCATGGCCCGGTCGTCGCATCGACCGACTACATGAAGCTGTTCGCCGACCAGATTCGCCAATGGGTTCCGAGCAAGGAATACCAGGTCCTGGGCACCGACGGTTTCGGCCGCAGCGACAGCCGCAAGAAATTGCGCGACTTCTTCGAAGTCGACCGCCGCTGGGTCAGCCTCGCCGCGCTGCAAGCACTTGCCGATCGCGGTTCGGTCGAACGCAAGGTGGTGGCCGAAGCCATCGCCAAGTTCGGCATCGATCCCGAGAAACGCAACCCGCTTGATTGCTGATAACGCGAGCGAACAGGAGAACATATTGTGAGTGAAACCATTCGCGTACCCGATATCGGCAGCGGCGAAGGCGAGGTCATCGAGGTACTGGTCAAGGTCGGCGACGTCGTCGAAGCCGAACAGGGCCTAGTCACCCTCGAGTCCGACAAAGCCAGCATGGAAATCCCGGCACCGAAGGCCGGCAAGGTCGTCGCGCTGCATTTCAAGATGGGCGACAACCTGAAGACCGGTGACCTGCTGATCGATCTGGAAAGCGCCGACGGCGCCGCCAGTGAGCAGGCATCCGCCGAGCCCAAGGCCGCCGTGGGCGAGACCCAGGAGGCTCCGGAAGAATCCGAAGCGCCGACGCCGCCGGGCGACGACGATGCCTCGGCATCCGCCGGCGAAGGCGAAGCGCAGGAGATCAAGGTTCCGGATATCGGCTCCAGCGCCAAGGCCAGCGTCATCGAAGTGTCGGTCAAGCCGGGCGACACCATCGAAGCCGAGCAGTCGCTGATCACCCTGGAATCCGACAAGGCCAGCATGGAAATCCCCTCGCCGGCCGCCGGCGTGGTGGAGAGCCTGTCGGTCAAGGTCGGCGACGAAGTCGGCACCGGCGACCTGATCCTGGTCTTGAAAGGCGCCGCCAAGGCCAAACCCGCCAAGGCCGCCAGCGCCCCCGCTGCCGCGCCGAAGAGCGAGGCCAAGGCCGCCGAGCCCGAAGCCGCCGCCGAGCCCGCGGGCGAAAGCAGCGAAGAGGTCAAGGTTCCAGACATCGGTTCCAGCGGTGAAGCCAACATCATCGAAGTGCTGGTCAAGGTCGGCGACACCGTCGAAGCCGACCAGTCGCTGATCACCCTGGAATCCGACAAGGCCAGCATGGAAATCCCTTCGCCGAAAGCTGGCGTGGTGGAAAGCCTGGCGGTCAAGGTCGGTGACCAAGCCAAGACCGGCGATCTGATCCTCGTGCTCAAGGTCGCGGGCGCCGCTCCGGCCAAGGCCGCGGCGAAGACCGAAGCGGCCGCGCCGCAACAGACCGTCGCACCGAACAAGCAGGGCGTCACCGAGCCCCAGGCATCGGCGGCGCCTGCGCCGGCCGCGGCTGCACCGAGCAAGGCCGGCAAGAAAGTTCACGCCGGCCCGGCGGTCCGCATGCTGGCGCGCGAGTTCGGCGTCGACCTCGCCGACGTCACCGCCAGCGGTCCGCGCGACCGGATCGTCAAGGAAGACGTGCAGGCCTTCGTCAAGGCGCAGCTGCAGAAAGCCAAGAGCGCGCCAGCCGCCGCCGCGGGCGCAACCGGCGGTGCGGGTATTCCGCCGGTGCCGGAAATCGACTTCAGCAAGTTCGGCGAAGTCGAAGAAGTGCCGATGACCCGCCTGATGCAGGTCGGCGCCGCCAACCTGCACCGCAGCTGGCTGAACGTGCCGCACGTGACCCAGTTCGACTCGGCCGACATCACCGAGCTGGAGGCCTTCCGCGTTGCGCAGAAAGCCGTCGCGGAGAAAGCAGGCGTCAAGCTGACCGTGCTGCCGCTGCTGCTCAAGGCCTGCGCGCACCTGCAGAAGGAACTGCCGGACTTCAACAGTGCGCTGGCCCCCAGCGGCAAGGCGCTGATCCGCAAGAAGTACGTGAACATCGGCTTCGCCGTGGACACGCCGGACGGCCTGCTGGTCCCCGTGATCAAGAACGTCGACCAGAAGAGCCTGCTGCAACTGGCCGCCGAAGCCGCCGCGCTGGCGGAAAAGGCACGCACCAAGAAGCTCGCCGCCGACGACATGCAGGGCGCCTGCTTCACCATCTCCAGCCTCGGCCACATTGGCGGCACCGGCTTCACGCCGATCGTCAACGCGCCGGAAGTGGCGATCCTGGGCGTCTCCAAGGCGACCATCCAGCCGGTCTGGGACGGCAAGGCCTTCCAGCCGCGCCTGATGCTGCCGCTGTCGCTTTCCTACGATCACCGGGTGATCAACGGTGCCGCCGCCGCGCGCTATACCAAGCGTCTCGGCGAGCTGCTCGGCGATATCCGCACGCTGTTGCTGTAACGGTTTTCCGGCGGGCCGCACGGCCCGCCGGCTCCCTTGCTCGAGCACGCCACGCTCGTTCCTCGGCCCCGCCTCCCAGCGGGGCTTTTTTTGACTGGGCAGTCCGCAAAAAACCCCTACCGAATGTCTGTTAAAACAGGCACTTCGCGCAGAGTGCTGCCAAAGTGCCTCTACGCTTGTCAGCGGCAGAGACTTTGATGCACCCTTGCCCGATACATTGACGGGCCGACGCCCCTACCCAGGTCCTAAAACCGGAAGCAGCCGCCCGAATGAAGAACCATCCCGATCCCGCCAGCCGTCCGGCGGTCGAGGTAGTTACGCAACTCCCCGTGCCCTCTCGGTTGGGAATGCTGCGTTTCGAGCGGCTGAACGAGGCCAGCTGGGCTTTGCTGTTCCTCGATCCGGCCTGCGAGCAACGCCTGGGACTGCCCGCCAGCGAGCTCTGCGCCCTGATCGGCAGCCCCTTCGCCAGCCTGATGGAGCCTGAAGCCCGCTACAGGCTGCACGATGTCATCCAGCAACAACTCCAGCAGGCGCCGCACTACACGGTGCGCTACACCCTGCACACGCCGGAGCGACCGCTGCAGGTGATCGAGATCGGCGAAGGCTTCCAGCAGCACAAGCGCCAACTGCTGCGCGGCTACCTGATGATCGTCGACGATGCCGCCGCAGTGGCCGGCGAGAGCGAGCTGGAGAGCGAACTGGAGGCGCAGAACGCGCGCCTTCGCGCGTCGCTGCAGCTGTATCAGCAGACCCAGGACGACCACCTTCAGCACCTGGTCCGCTCGCGCGCGCAGCAGAGCCTGATCCTGCGTCTGGCGCGGCACCGCTACAACTCCAGCGATCCCCTGCGCGAAGCCGCCGAGCTGATCACTCAGGCCGCCTGCGAGACCTACGCCGTGGCCCGCGCCAGCATCTGGAGCCTGGCCAACGAGCGGCTCGAGCCGGTGGCGCTGTATCGCCGCGACATCGACCGGCACGAGCAGCCGCTCGCCCTGGATGCGCGGCCCTTCAAGCGCTACCTGGAAGCGCTCAACGGTGGCCGCGCGATCGAAGCCAGCAATGCCCAGCAGGACCCGCGCACCCGCGAGCTGGGCGAAACCTACCTGCAGCCCGTGGGGATCGCCGCGCTGCTCGCCGCCGGCATCCGTGTCGGCGGCGAGCTGGTCGGCGTGCTGTGCCTGGAGCACACCGGCGGCCAGCGCGAATGGCAGACCGACGAGGTGGCCTTCGCCGGCGAACTGGCCGACCAGTACGCGCAGGTCCTGGCCAACCACCAGAGACGCAACGCCGCCAGCGCGCTGCACCTGTTCCAGCGCGCCGTCGAGCAGAGTGCCAGCGCCTTCCTGCTGGTCGACTGCGACGGCCTGGTGGAATACGTCAACCCGAGCTTCACCTCGATCACCCAGTACAGCGTCGAGGAAGTGCAAAACCGCCGCCTGTCGGAGCTGCCGGCGCTGGAAAACCTCAGCGAACTGCTCTTCGACGACAATTCCAGCCTGGCCACCACCAACAGCTGGCAAGGCGAATTCCGCAGCCGGCGGAAGAACCTGGAGCCCTACTGGGGGCAGCTGTCGATCTCCAAGGTCTACGGCACCGAAGGCGAGCTGACCCACTACATCGGCATCTACGAAGACGTCACCGAGAACAAGCTGGCGCACCAGCGCATCGAGCGCCTGGCCTACACCGACAACCTCACCGGCCTGGGCAATCGCCCGCACTTCATCCGCAGCCTCGAGGAACATTTCGAGCGCGACGCCGACGTGCCGGTCAGCCTGCTGCTGGTGGACATCGACAACTTCAAGCGGATCAACGACAGCCTCGGCCACCAGACCGGCGACAAGCTGCTGGTCAACCTGGCGCGGCGCCTGCGCAACAGCCTGGCGCCGAATGGCACCCTGGCGCGCTTCGCCAGCAACGAGTTCGCCGTGCTGCTGACCAAGACCGACCTGGAGGCCGGGCAGCGCCATGCCAACCAGGTGCTGCACCTGCTGGACAAGCCGCTGTTCGTCGACAACCAGCTGATCAGCGTCACCGGATCGGTCGGCCTGGCCTGCTCGCCCGACCACGGGCGCGACCCGCAGACGCTGATGAAACACGCCGGCCTGGCGCTGCACAAGGCCAAGGCCAACGGCAAGCACCAGTTGCAGGTGTTCACCGAGGCGATGAATGCCGAGGCCAGCTACAAGCTGTTCGTCGAGAACAACCTGCGTCGCGCGCTGACCCAGAACGAGCTGGAAGTCTTCTACCAGCCCAAGCTCTGCCTGCGCACCGGCAAGCTGCTGGGCATGGAAGCGCTGCTGCGCTGGAACCACCCGGAGCGCGGGATGATCCGTCCCGACCAGTTCATCGGCGTGGCCGAGGAAACCGGGCTGATCATCCCGATCGGCAAGTGGCTGGTTCGCCAGGCCTGCCGCACCAGCCAGGAACTCACCGCGCAGGGCTTCGGCAACCTGAAGATCGCCATCAACCTGTCGCCCAAGCAGTTCTCCGATCCCGACCTGGTCGGTTCCATCACCAGCATCCTTGAGGAAGAGCGCCTGCCCGCCTCGCTGCTCGAGCTGGAACTCACCGAAGGCCTGCTGCTGGAAGCCACCGAGGACACCCGCGACCAGCTCAACCGCCTCAAGGACCTCGGCCTGACCCTGGCGATGGACGACTTCGGCACCGGCTACTCGTCGCTGAGCTACCTGAAGAAATTCCCCATCGACGTGCTGAAGATCGACCGCAGCTTCATCAACGACATCCCAACCAGCCAGGACGACATGGAGATCACCTCGGCGGTGATCGCCATGGCGCACAACCTCAAGCTGACCGTCGTCGCCGAAGGTATCGAGACCGTCGAGCAGCTCGCCTTCCTGCGCAAGCAGCGTTGCGATATCGGCCAGGGCTACCTGTTCGACCGACCGATCCCCGTCCCCGAACTGGTCGAACGGCTGCGCCGCTATCGCCAGCAGAACTGACCCTCACGCACCTTAGTCGCGCCGCCCTGTCCAACCCTGCAGGTGACTTTTCCACGGCTTTGCCGGCATGCTTGTCCGTCCAGGCGCCGACATCCAACGGCAACCGCGCCCTTTTCAGTCCCGGAGGCAACCATGGCTCTGCGCTCGCAAATCCTCGCTCACAAACTCGAACTGCCGCAGCCCGAACAGGCGCTACCCGGCCGTGAAACGCCGCTGCCGGTCCCCGAAGCGCACTACGTGAACGGCAACCGGCTGCAGCCGCCCTTCCCCGCCGGCATGCAGCAGGCCCTGTTCGGGCTGGGTTGCTTCTGGGGTGCCGAGCGGCGCTTCTGGCAGCAGCCGGGCGTGTGGAGCACCGCGGTGGGCTATGCCGGCGGTTACACGCCGAACCCCACCTACGACGAGGTCTGCTCCGGGCTGACCGGCCACACCGAAATGGTGCTGGTGGTGTTCGATCCGCAGCTGACCTCCTACGAGACGCTGCTCAAGGTGTTCTGGGAAGCGCACAACCCGACCCAGGGCATGCGCCAGGGCAACGACGTCGGCACCCAGTACCGTTCGGCGATCCACGTGCTGAACGACGAGCAGGCCGCCGCCGCCGAAGCCAGTCGCGCGGCGTTCGAGGTCGAACTGGAGAAGGCCGGATTCGCCGGCATCACCACCGAGATCATCCAGGCGCCGACGTTCTACTACGCCGAGGCCTATCACCAGCAATACCTGGCGAAGAACCCCAACGGCTACTGCGGCCTGGGCGGCACGGGCGTCTGCCTGCCGGCGTGAGGCGCGGCGCCTGGCTCGCCGGCGCGAGCGCGGCGTCCGCGGAGGTCTAGACTACGCTGCAAAATGCCAGTAAATAGCCAGCAGCCGATCAGCCTTGCGAGCCAGGCATGCCCGAAACACCCGTCTACATCACTCCCGACCAGCTCTGCGTCGGTCTCTATGTCCAGCTTGAGCTGGGCTGGTGGGAACATTCCTTCGCGTTCAGCAAGTTCAAGATCAAGGACGAGGGGCAGATCAAGGCGCTCCGCGACCTGGGCCTGAAACGCCTGCGTTACGACCCCGCGCGCAGCGATCGCGCCCCGCTGGAACTGGCCGAGCCCGAGGCCCCGCCGGCGGTGGAGGCGCCACCGCCCAGCGCCGAGGAGATCGCCCGCGAGAAGCGCGTGCGCAAGCTCAGCATCCTGCGCAAGCGCCTGGCGGAAGTCGATCGCAAGTTCGTGCAGACCAGCCAGCGCGCCAAGGGCCTGATCCAGACCCTGCGTCGGCAACCGGAAGACCTGACCAAGGAGGCCGGCGCGCTGGTGGCCGACATGGTCGAGGTGCTGCTCGGCGAAGACGGCGTGGTGCTGCACAGCATCAATGGCAAGGCCTCCGACGACGCCTATTACCATCCGCTGAACGTGACCGTGCTGTCGCTGCTGCTGGGCCGGCAGCTCGGCTTCGATTCAGAGGTTTGCCACAGCCTGGGCATGGGCGCGGTACTGCACGACATCGGCAAGCTGGACATCCCCAGCAAGGTGCTGCTCAAGCCGCCGCCGCTGACCCGCCCCGAGCAGCAGTTGCTGCAGATGCACACCGACTACGGCCTGCGCCTCGGTCAGGGGCTGATGTTCGACGACGACATCCTGCGGATCATCCAC
The DNA here is from genome assembly GCF_002438225.1 of Pseudomonas sp. UBA6310. Lineage (NCBI taxonomy): Bacteria > Pseudomonadati > Pseudomonadota > Gammaproteobacteria > Pseudomonadales > Pseudomonadaceae > Pseudomonas > Pseudomonas sp. UBA6310. The sequence goes on from NZ_DJTK01000074.1 coordinate 40,570, forward strand.
GAGCACCACGAGTACTGCGACGGCAGCGGCTATCCGCGCCAACTGAGCGAGGCGTCGATCAGCCGGCTGAGCCGGGTGGTCTGCATCACCAACTACTTCGACAACCTGTGCAACCCGCTCAACCCGCGCGACGGCCTGAGCCCGCACGAGGCGCTGGCGAAGATGTTCACCGTGCGCGCGCGCTTCGACGACGTCGCGCTGAAGGCGTTCATCCGCGTCATGGGGGTCTATCCGCCGGGCAGCCTGGTGCAGCTCGACAATGATGCCTACGCCCTGGTGCTGGCCATGCACCCGAGCCTGCCGCTGAAGCCGACGCTGATTCTCTACGACGCCACGGTACCGAAGAACGAAGCGCTGATCGTCGACCTGGAACAGGAGCCGCAGCTGGCGATCGCCCGCGCGCTGCGCCCGGCGCAGTTGCCGGTCGAGGTGCTGGAGTACCTCAACCCGCGCCAGCAGCTGTCCTATCACGTGGATGCACGCCAGCGCGGTTGAGCCGCGGCCTCACTCCTCGATCAGCCAGTCCAGCCGCCAGCCGCCCTCGCTCTGCGCCAGGTGCTCGGCGAGCCACGGAAGCAGCTCGCGCAATTCCTCTTCCAGCCCCCACGGCGGGTTGGCGATGGCCAGGCCGGAACCGTTCAGGCGTTGCGCCTCGTCGGCCGGGTGTACCAGCAGCTCGACGCGCAGCAGCTTGGGCGCGCCGCTCTGCTGCAGGTCGCGGTAGAAACGCTTGAGCTGGCGCTCGTCCTTGATCGGATACCAGATCGCGACGATGGCCTGGCGCATGCGCGCGATGGCTTCCTGCAGCGCCTGGGCGCAGCGCTGCAGCTCGTCGGCCTTCTCGAACGGCGGGTCGATGAGCATCAGCACACGCTTCTCGCGGGTCGGCAGCAGCGCACGCGGCACATGCCAGCCCTCGCCCAGGTGCACTGCCACGCGGCGGTCGCCGGCCATGTTTTCCTTGAGCAGGCGCCCGTCTTCCGGGTGTTTTTCGTTCAGTTGCAGACGATCCTGCGGGCGGCTCAGGCGCCGCGCCAGCTCCGGCGAACCGGGGTAGTAGCGCAGCGCGCCCGCCGGGTTCAGCGCGGCGATGGTGGCGCGATAGTCGGCCATCGCCGCCGGCATCGGCGTATCCCACAGGCGGCCGATGCCGGCCAGCCACTCGCCGGTCCGACTGGCGGCGTCGCCCTGCAGGTCGTAGAGGCCGATGCCGGCATGACTATCGACGTAGGCGAAGGGCGCTTCCTTGCGCGACAGAGCGGCGATGATCCTGGCGAGGATCAGGTGCTTGAGCACGTCGGCATGGTTGCCGGCATGGAAGGCGTGGCGGTAGTTCATCGGAGGTCCTCGGATCAGGCGGCGAATTCTACCGCCCCGGCAGTGGCTTTTGCGCCTCCATCACGCTCGTGCATGGTGCTGGTCGAGGCGCATCCGCAGGCCCAGACTGGCCCGATCCAACCGGAGGTACCCATGTCCGAGACCCTGCTCAGTTCCCGCAACCTGGCTTTCGAGCTCTACGAAGTGCTCGATGCCGAAGCCCTGACCCAGCGCGAGCGCTTCGCCGAGCACAGCCGCGAGACCTTCGACGCCGCCATCGGCACCGCGCGCAGCATCGCCGAGAAGTTCTTCGCCCCGCACAACCGCAAGGGCGACGAGAACGAGCCGGAATACATCGACGGCGCGGCGAAGCTGATTCCCGAGGTCAAGCCGGCGGTCGACGCCTTCCTCGAAGCCGGCTTCCTGAACGCCGCGCGCAGCTTCGAGCAGGGCGGCATGCAATTGCCGACGCTGCTGTCCCAGGCCTGCTTCGCGCATTTCCAGGCCGCCAACGCGGCGACCACGTCCTATCCGTTCCTGACCATGGGAGCGGCCAACCTGATCGAGAGCTTCGGCAGCGAGGAGCAGAAGCGGCGCTTCCTGGAACCGATGATCGAGGGGCGTTTCTTCGGCACCATGGCGCTCACCGAGCCGCATGCCGGCTCGTCGCTGTCGGACATCCGCACCCGCGCCGAACCGGCCGGCGACGGCAGCTACCGGATCAAGGGCAACAAGATCTTCATTTCCGGCGGCGACCACCCGCTGTCGGAAAACATCGTGCACATGGTGCTGGCCAAGCTGCCGGACGCCCCACCCGGGGTGAAGGGCATCTCGCTGTTCATCGTGCCGAAGTTCCTCGTCGAGGACGACGGCTCGCTGGGCGAGCGCAACGACGTGGCGCTGGCCGGGCTGTTCCACAAGATGGGCTGGCGCGGCACCACCTCGACGGCGCTGAACTTCGGCGACAACGGCACCTGCGTCGGCTACCTGGTCGGCAAGCCGCACGCCGGGCTGTCCTACATGTTCCAGATGATGAACGAGGCGCGCATCGGCGTCGGTATGGGCGCGGTGATGCTCGGCTACGCCGGCTACCTGTATTCGCTGGACTACGCCCGCGAGCGTCCGCAGGGCCGCCTGCCGGACGGCAAGGACCCGACCTCCGGGCAGGTCTCGATCATCCAGCACGCCGACGTGCGGCGCATGCTGCTGACCCAGAAGGCCTACGTCGAGGGCGCCTTCGACCTCGGCCTGTACGCCGCGCGCCTGTTCGACGACACCCAGACCCTCGCCACCGAGGAAGAGCGCAATCAGGCCCATGAGCTGCTCGACCTGCTCACCCCGATCGTCAAGTCCTGGCCTTCCGAGTTCTGCCTGAAGGCCAACGAGCTGGCGGTGCAGATCCTCGGCGGCCATGGCTACACCCGCGACTACCCGGTGGAGCAGTACTACCGCGACAACCGCCTCAACCCGATCCACGAGGGCACCCACGGCATCCAATCGCTCGACCTGCTCGGACGCAAGGTGGCGCAGAACAACGGCGCCGGCCTCAAGCAACTGACCCGCCTGATCGGCGACTGCTGCCATCGCGCCGCCGAATACGAGTCGCTCGACGCGCTGCGTCAGCCGCTGGAGCACCTGCTGCAGCAGCTGTCGACGGTCACCCTGGCGCTGCTCGGCGACCTGATGCAGGGCAAGGTCAACCAGGCGCTGGCCAACTCGGCGCTGTACCTCAACGTGTTCGGCCATGCGGTGATCGGCTGGCGCTGGCTGGAACAGGCGATCCGCGCCGAGCAGGGCCTGGCCAGCGGCAACCCGGCGGATGTGGACTTCTACCGGGGCAAACTGCAGGCCGCGCGTTACTTCCTGACCTGGGAAGTGCCGGGCTGCAACCAGGCGCTGACGCTCCTCGAAGCCCGCGACGACACCTGCCTGGGCATGCAGGAGGCGTGGTTCTAGCCAGCCCGCGCCCGCACCCGAAACGTCCCGCCCGGCGGGACGTTTTCCCCCTTCGGCGATGCACCTCGCCCCCTCCGCCGCCCGCCTGGAATACGCCGGACATTTTTTGACAGCGGCGCAAAACCTCAGGTTAGAATCCCTGGCATGCGACCTGCATAGATAGGTCGGACCGTACTCGTTCGAGGCGGTCGTTTTCGCCGCCCGAGGAGTGCCGTACGTGGATGCCATCACCATCAACAGCCTGTTCCTGATCGGCGCGTTGCTGGTGGGTGCGAGCATCCTGGTCAGCTCGCTGTCCTCGCGCCTGGGCATCCCGATCCTGGTGATCATCCTCGCGGTCGGCATGGTCGCCGGCGTCGACGGCCCCGGCGGGATCGGCTTCTCCAACTATCCGATGGCCTACCTGGTGGGCAACCTGGCGCTGGCGATCATCCTCCTCGACGGCGGCCTGCGCACCCGTGTGTCCAGCTTCCGCGTGGCGCTCTGGCCGGCGTTGTCGATGGCCACGGTGGGCGTGCTGATCACCACCGGGCTGACCGGCATGGCCGCCGCCTGGCTGTTCGACTTGAACCTGATCCAGGGCCTGCTGATCGGTGCCATCGTCGGTTCCACCGATGCCGCCGCGGTGTTCTCGCTGCTCGGCGGCAAGGGCCTCAACGAACGGGTCAACGCCACCCTGGAAATCGAATCCGGCAGCAACGACCCGATGGCGGTGTTCCTCACCGTGACCCTGATCGACATGCTCGCCAAGGGCCAGACCGGCGTCGACATCGGTTTCCTCGGCCACCTGCTCAGCGAATTCGGCATCGGCGCGCTGCTCGGCCTCGGCGGCGGCTGGCTGCTCCTGCAGATGATCAACCGCATCCACCTCGCCCACGGGCTCTACCCGCTGCTGGTCATCAGCGGCGGGCTGATGATCTTCGCCCTGACCAACACCCTGCACGGCAGCGGCATCCTCGCCGTCTACCTCTGCGGCCTGGTGCTCGGCAACCGGCCGATCCGTTCGCGCCACAGCATCCTGCACATGCTCGACGGCATGGCCTGGCTGGCGCAGATCGGCATGTTCCTGGTCCTCGGCCTGCTGGTCACGCCGCACGACCTTCTTCCGATCGCGATCCCGGCGCTGGGCCTGGCGCTGTGGATGATCCTGATCGCGCGGCCGCTTTCGGTGCTGGTCGGGCTGTGGCCGTTCCGCGCCTTCCACGACCGCGAGAAAGCCTTCATCGCCTGGGTCGGCCTGCGCGGCGCGGTGCCGATCATCCTCGCGGTGTTCCCGCTGATGGCCGGGCTGCCGCACGCCCAGCTGTACTTCAACCTGGCGTTCTTCATCGTCCTGGTGTCGCTGCTGGTGCAGGGCACCAGCCTGCCGTGGGCCGCCAAGCTGCTGCGCGTCACGGTGCCGCCGGCACCGGCGCCGATCTCCCGCGCCGGGCTGGAAGTGCATCCGACCAGCGAGTGGGAGCTGTTCGTCTATCGCCTCGGCGCGGAGAAATGGTGCATCGGCGCCGCCCTGCGCGAGCTGAAGATGCCCGAGGACACGCGCATCGCCGCCCTGTTCCGCGGCACCGACCTGCTTCACCCGTCCGGCAGCACGACGCTGGAAGCCGGCGACATCCTTTGCGTGATCGGCCACGACCGCGACCTGCCGGCGCTCGGCAAGCTGTTCAGCCAGGCGCCCAAGCGCGGCCAGGACCTGCGCTTCTTCGGCGACTTCGTGCTCGAGGCCGACGCCGAGCTGGGCGCCATCGGCGCGCTCTACGGCCTGCAACTGGACGATCTCGACGGCAGCCAGCCACTGGGCCGCTTCATCGCCCGGCAGATCGGCGGCGAACCGATCGTCGGCGACCAGGTGGAATGGAAGGGCCTGACCTGGACCGTCGCCAGCATGGACGGCAACCGCATCGGCAAGGTCGGCGTCAGGTTTCCCGAGGGCGGCCGCCCGGGGCCGGGGCTGTTCCTCTAGCCCGAAGCGGCATGGCGGATCATCGCAAGCGGCTGAGGCTATTGGTCGCGACGGCCTGTTAAACTCGCCGTCTTTCCAGCCGCACGAATGCCGCCATGTCCTTTCTGCGTTGCCTGCCTTTCGCCCTCCTGCTCGGTTTCTGCCTGAGCGTTCCACCCTCTTATGCCGAACCACCGTCGCGCGATGCCGTGCAGCAGAGCCTCGACGGCCTGGCCCAGCGCAAGCTCGCCGAGGCCGACCAGGCCGCGGTGCAGCAGGCCCTCGAACGCACCCTGAGCCTGCTCGACCAGCGCGCCACGACCCAGCAGGCCCTGGCCAGCCTCAAGCAGCAGCTCGCCGAAGCGCCGCGCCTGATCGCCGCATCGCAGCACCAGCTGGCGCAGCTCAAGGCCAGCACGCCGGTGGACATCGCCAGGCGCTACGCCGCGAGCAAGGTGCCGGAGATCGAGCAACTGATCGCCGAGCGCAGCAACCAGCTGAACGAGTGGCAGAAGGCGAGCACCGCCGCCAACAGCCTGATCATCACCTCGCAGACCCGCCCCGAGCGCGCGCAGACGGAGATCAGCAACAACCAGACGCGCAGCCAGGAAATCAGCAGTGCCCTGAAAACCGGCAAGCTGGACGGCAAGCCGCTGATCCCCGAAAGCCGCGGCATGCTCGAAGCGGAACTGGCGCAACTCGACGTGCAGACCCAGCTGCGCCGTCAGGAGATGGCCGGCAACAGCCTGCTGCAGGACCTCGGCAACGCCCAGCGCGACCTCCTGCAGGAGCGCATCGCGCGGCTGGAGAAGGAAATCCTCGACCTCCAGCAACTGATCAGCGACAAGCGCCGTGAACAGTCCGAGCAGACCGTCGCGGCCCAGTCGGCGGAAGCTCAGAAGCTCAGCCCGGACAGCCTGCTGGCCCAGGAAAGCAGCGAGAACCTGCAGCTTTCCGATTACCTGCTCAAGGCCACCGACCGGCTCAGCGAGCTGAACCGCCTGAACCTGGAGGCCCGGCAGAAACTGGACAACCTGACCCAGGCCGACCAGGCGCTGGAAGAGCAGATCAACGTACTCAAGGGCAGCCTGCTGCTGTCGAAGATTCTCTACCAGCAGCAACAGGCGCTGCCGAAGGTGAAGACCGACAGCAACCTCGCCGACGAGATCGCCGACCTGCGCCTGTACCAGTTCGAGCTCAGCCAGCGTCGCGAAAAGCTCGGCCGCCCCAGCGAGTACGTCAACCGGTTGCTCGCCGCGCAGCCGCCGGGGCAGGTCACTCCCGAGCTGCGCCAGTCGTTGCAGGGCATCGCCGACACCCGCGCCGAGCTGCTCGCCCAGCTCAATACCGAACTCAACTCGCTGCTCAACGAAGCGATCAACCTACAGCTCAACCAGAAGCAATTGCAGGACACCGCCAAGAGCCTGCGCGCCACGCTGGAAGAGCAGATGTTCTGGATTCCCAGCAACCAGCCGCTGGGGCTGGACTGGCTGCGCCTGGCGCCGTCCTACCTGCAGAGCCAGGTGGCGCGGGTGCCGTGGAGCTCGCTGACCCAGGAGCTGCTGGCCGGCCTCGGCAGCCGCCCGTGGGTGTTCATTCCGCTGCTGCTGGGGATCGGCGTGCTGCTCTGGCGGCGCCGCTTCATCCACCAGAAGCTGCAGAAGCTGCACGGCGACATCGGCCACTACAAGGACGACAGCCAACTGCACACGCCGCTGGCGGTGTTCCTGTACATCCTCCTGGCGCTGCCCGGCAGCCTGTTCCTGATGCTCTGCGGGCTGGCGCTGCGCTATGACGCGCGCGGCCAGAACGCGGCGCTGGGCTCGGCGCTGATCCAGATGGCCGAGGCCTGGCTGGTGTTCTACACCGCCTACCGGGTGCTGGACAGCGGCGGCCTGGCCGAGCTGCACTTCCGCTGGGCGCGCCGCCAGGTGTCGTTCCTGCGGGCGCAGATGCGCAAGCTCGGCATCGTGGTGATGGCGTTGCTGGCGGTGGTGAGCATCGCCGAGGTGCAGCCCGAGACCCTCGCCGAGGACGTCATCGGGATCGTCGTGGTGCTGGTCTGCTACGCGCTGATGGCCTGGCTGCTGGGCAAGACGCTGCTCAGCGGGCCGCGCAAGAAGGCGGTCAACCTGATCATCGGCGTGGCCATCATCGCCCTGCCGATCGCGCTGATCCTCGCGGTCGGCTTCGGCTACTACTACACCGCGCTGCGCCTGTCCGACCGCCTGATCGACACGCTTTACCTGGTGATGATCTGGATCCTGCTGGAAGCCATGTCGGTGCGCTGGCTGTCGGTGGCGGCGCGGCGCCTGGCCTACCAGCGCGCCCTGGCCAAGCGCCAGAGCCAGGCCAAGGAAGGGCTCGAAGGCGAGATCCTCGAGGAGCCGACGCTGGACATCGAGCAGATCAACCAGCAGTCGCTGCGGCTGATCCGCGTCGCCCTGCTCGGGGTGTTCTTCGTCGCGCTCTACTGGGTCTGGGCCGACCTGCTCGGGGTGTTCGCCTACCTCGACAACATCACGCTCTACACCTATGCCAGCGGCACCGGCGCCAGCGCCGTGCAGACGCCGATCACCCTGCTTAACCTGCTCAGCGCGCTGATCCTGTTCGCCATCACCGTGGTCCTCGCCGGCAACCTGCCGGGCCTGCTCGAAGTGTTGGTGCTGTCGCGCCTGAGCCTGGCCCAGGGCAGCGCCTACGCCACCACCACGCTGCTGTCCTACGCCATCGCCGGGCTCGGCTTCGTGATCACGCTGTCGACCCTCGGAGTCAGTTGGGACCGCTTGCAATGGCTGGTCGCGGCACTCTCTGTAGGTATCGGCTTCGGCATGCAGGCGATCTTCGCCAACTTCATCTCCGGGCTCATCCTGCTCTTCGAGCGACCGATCCGCATCGGCGACCTGATCACCATCGGCAGCATCACCGGCACGGTGAACCGCATCCGCATCCGCGCCACCCACATCACCGACGGCGACCGCAAGGCGGTGATCGTGCCCAACCAGATCCTGCTCACCAGCCAGGTGATCAACTGGACGCTGACCGACACCATCACGCGTATCGTGCTGACCTACAGCGTCAACCGCGGCTCGGACCTGGCGCTGGTGCGCAAGCTGCTGATGCAGGCGACCCAGGAGAACGCGCGCGTGCTGCGCGACCCGGCACCGACCGTGCAACTGACGGTGTACGGCGCCACCACCCTGGACCACGAGCTGAAGATCTACGTGCGCGACCTCGGCGACCGCGGCCCGGCCACCGACGAGCTGAACCGGCGCATCGACCAGCTGTTCCGCGAGAACAACATCAACGTCGCCGGCGTGCCGCAGATGGACGTGTTCCTCAACAACCGCGACGGCGCGCAGAAGAAGATCTGCAGCGCCGCCACGCAACCCGCCGCCGACGAAACGCCCGCCGACCCGCCGACCAAGCCCTGATCAGACACTCGGCGGCGCCCGCGCGGCGCTGCCGATCGGACGGTCGAGGCCCCTGCCGGCCGCGCGACGTGTTAAAAACGAACCATGAAAAGTCTCGACGATCTGGTTTTCGACAACCGTTTCGCCCGCCTGGGCGACACCTTCTCCACCGCCGTGCTGCCCGAGCCCATCGCCGAACCACGGCTGGTGGTGGCCAGCGCGTCGGCCATGGCGCTGCTCGACCTCGACCCGGCCGAGAGCGAACGTCCCGAATTCGCCGAAATCTTCGCCGGCCACATGCTCTGGTCCGACGCCGAACCGCGGGCGATGGTTTATTCCGGGCACCAGTTCGGCTCCTACAACCCGCGCCTGGGCGACGGCCGCGGCCTGCTGCTGGGCGAGGTGGTCAACGCCGCCGGCGAGCACTGGGACCTGCACCTCAAGGGCGCCGGTCAGACCCCCTACTCACGCAGCGGCGACGGCCGCGCGGTGCTGCGCAGTTCGATCCGCGAATTCCTCGCCAGCGAACACCTGCATGCGCTGGGCATACCCAGCTCGCGGGCGCTGTGCGTGACCGGCTCGAGCACGCCGGTCTATCGCGAGACCGAGGAACGCGCCGCCATGCTGCTGCGCATGGCGCCCAGCCACGTGCGCTTCGGCAGCTTCGAGTACCTCTACTACACGCGCCAGCACGACGCCCTGAGGCAACTCGCCGACCACGTCCTGCGCGAGCATTACCCGCACTGCCTGGAATCGCCCGAGCCGCACGCCGCGCTGTTCCGCGAGGTGCTGGAGCGCAACGCCGAGCTGATCGCCCGCTGGCAGGCCTACGGGTTCTGCCACGGGGTGATGAACACCGACAACATGTCGATCGTTGGCATCACCTTCGACTTCGGCCCCTACGCCTTTCTCGACGATTTCGACGCGCACTTCATCTGCAACCACTCCGACGACAGCGGCCGCTACTCCTTCAGCAACCAGGTGCCCATCGCGCACTGGAACCTCTCCGCACTGGCCCAAGCGCTGACTCCGTTCGTCAGCGTGGAAATCCTGCGCGAGACGCTGACCCTGTTCCTGCCGCTGTACCAGGCGCACTACCTCGACCTGATGCGCCGCCGCCTGGGCCTGCAGCAGGCGGACGAGGCCGATGGCGAACTGGTCGAGCGCCTGCTGCAACTGATGCAGGGCAGCGCCGTCGACTACAGCCTGTTCTTCCGCCGCCTCGGCGAGGACGCGCCGGAAACGGCCCTGGCCCGGCTGCGCGACGATTTCGTCGACCTCGCCGGGTTCGATGCCTGGGCGCAGCGCTACCGCGCCCGCGTCGAGAACGAAGGCGGCGACCAGGCCGCGCGCCGGCAGCGCATGCATGCGGTGAACCCGAAGTACGTCCTGCGCAACTACCTGGCGCAGCGCGCCATCGAGGCCGCGGAAGCTGGCGACTACGGCGAAGTGCGCGAACTGCACGCGGTACTCGCCCGGCCCTTCGACGAACAACCCGGCAAGGAAGGTTTCGCCGAGCGCCCGCCGGAATGGGGCAAGCATCTGGAAATCAGCTGCTCGTCCTGAGCAACTGAGCGTCCATTACTCCAGCTCCAAACAAAAGCGCATATAACCCTGCCGAATCATTCTTAGACTCTCTAAGCAAAGCTCACTATCGTGGCGCCACCGGGTGGCCAACCACTCGCCCAGACGGCTTCTGCATTAGATGAAAATCCGCGATCTAGACCTCACCGCCAGCCCGATCAACAGCGAGCACCAGGCCCTTGGCCTGCCGCCGGTCGAGGACTACGTTTCCAACCCGATCAACCATCCAGTGCTGCGCGTCGCCATGTGGCTGGCGGTGGCCATCCTGGTCGGTCTGCTGAGCTTCCTCGCCTGGCGGCTGTTCTTCGGCGAACACCAGAGCAGCGGCCTGGAAATCATCGAGGGGGCGCTGAACAGCCCGCTGTTCTGGAGCGCGGTGGCGGTCGGCTTCCTGGCCCAGGCCATCGATGGCGCGCTGGGCATGGCCTACGGCATCACCGCGACCACCTTCCTGCTGAGTGCCGGCGCCTCGCCCGCCGCGGCCAGCGCCAGCGTGCACATCGCCGAGGTCTTCACCACCGGCCTGTCGGGGATCTCCCACGTCAAGCTGGGCAACGTCAACAAGTCGCTGTTCCTGCGCCTGCTGGTGCCGGGAATGATCGGTGCCGTGCTCGGCGCGGTGGTGATCACCCAGTTCGACGGCAAGGTGCTCAAGCCCTTCATCTCCGCCTACCTGCTGCTGATGGGCCTGTACATCCTGGCCAAGGCGTTCCGCCACGTGCTGCAGAAGCGCCAACCGAAGCACATCGCCAAGCTGGCGCTGTTCGGCGGTTTCGTCGACGCGGCGGGCGGTGGCGGTTGGGGCCCGGTGGTGACCACCACCCTGATCGGCTCCGGCAGCGACCCGCGCACCACCATCGGCTCGGTCAACTTCGCCGAGTTCTTCCTGACCATCGCCAGCGCCACTTCCTTCATCCTGCTCGCCGGGCAGCCGAGCACCTGGCTGCTGGTCGCCGGCCTGGTCTTCGGCGGCCTGTTCGCCGCGCCCTTCGCCGCGCTGCTGTGCAAGAGCCTGCCGGCGAAGACCCTGTTGATGCTGATCGGCAGCCTGATCACCCTGATCAGCGCCTACAACATCTACAACGCGCTGGTGGGTTGATCGCGGCATAACCTTAGGCGCAAACGGTTTAGCCGGGCGCGGCGGGACGCATTGACCCGCCGCCGTTCCAGTCGACATGCTCAGGGCCTTCCCTGCCACGATGGAACGCCTCGCACATGAAACTGGAAACCCTCGCCATTCACGCCGGCTACAGCCCCGACCCGACCACCAAGGCGGTGGCCGTGCCGATCTACCAGACCACCTCCTACGCCTTCGACGACACCCAGCACGGCGCCGATCTGTTCGACCTGAAGGTCGCCGGCAACATCTACACGCGGATCATGAACCCCACCAGCGACGTGCTGGAAAAGCGAGTGGCGGCGCTGGAGGGCGGTGTCGGCGCGCTGGCCGTGGCGTCCGGCGCGGCGGCCATCACCTACGCGATCCAGACCCTCGCCGAGGTCGGCGACAATATCGTCTCGGTGGCCAAGCTGTACGGCGGCACCTACAACCTGTTCGCCCATACCCTGCCGCGCTTCGGCATCGAGACCCGCTTCGCGCCGCACGACGACATCGCCGCCCTGGAAGCGCTGATCGACGGGCGCACCAAGGCGGTGTTCTGCGAATCCATCGGCAACCCGGCCGGCAACATCGTCGACCTGCAGGCACTGGCCGATGCCGCGCATCGCCATGGCGTGCCGCTGATCGTCGACAACACCGTCGCCACGCCGGTGCTTTGCCGGCCGTTCGAGCACGGCGCCGACATCGTCGTGCACTCGCTGACCAAGTACATCGGCGGCCATGGCAACTCCATCGGCGGCATCGTCGTCGACTCCGGCAAATTCCCCTGGGCGCAGCACCGCGAGCGTTTCCCGCTGCTCAACACGCCCGACCCGTCCTACCACGGCGTCACCTACACCGAAGCCTTCGGCCCCGCCGCCTTCATCGGCCGTTGCCGCGTGGTGCCGCTGCGCAACACCGGCGCCGCGCTGTCGCCGTTCAACGCCTTCCTCATCCTGCAGGGCCTGGAAACCCTCGGCCTGCGCATGGAACGGCACACCGCGAACGCGCTGAAGGTCGCCGAATACCTGCGCGATCACCCGCAGGTGCGCTGGGTGAAGTACGCCGGCCTGGCGGATCACCCGGAGCATGAACTGGCGCAACGCTACGTCGAGGGCAAGCCGGCGGGCATCCTGTCCTTCGGCATCGAGGGCGGCCAGGCCGCCGGCGCGCGCTTCATCGATGCGCTGCAACTGGTGGTGCGTCTGGTGAACATCGGCGACGCCAAGTCGCTGGCCTGCCACCCCGCGTCCACCACCCACCGCCAACTCGACGACGCCGAACTGGAGAAGGCCGGCGTGCCGCGCGACATGGTCCGGCTGTCGATCGGCATCGAGCACATCGACGACATCCTCGCCGACATCGGGCAGGCGCTGGCCGCGGCCCGCGGCTGACCGGTCGCCTTGACTTCCCGGCCCGCGGCTCCACATTAGGATCACCATCCTTCGACGGAGCCGCGGCATGTCCGACGCCCTTCTCGTTCCCTGCGCGCACTGCGCCGGGCTCAACCGCATACCGGCAGCGCGCCTGGGCGAGACGCCGAAGTGCGGCCACTGCAAGGCCGAGGTGCTCAGCGCCACGCCCTTCGAACTGAACCAGGCCAATTTCGACCGGCAGACCAAGGGCGCTCTGCCCTTGCTGGTGGACGTCTGGGCCGACTGGTGCGGGCCGTGCAAGGCCTTCGCCCCGGTGTTCCAGCAGGCCGCCGCGCAACTGCGCGGGCGCTGCCGGCTGGGCAAGCTGGACAGCGAAGCCAACCGCGAGCTGTCGGCGCGCCTGGGCATTCGTTCGATCCCCAGCCTGATCCTCTACCGCGACGGCCGCGAAAGCGCGCGCCAAAGTGGCGCCATGCCGCTGCCGCAACTGCTCGCCTGGCTGAACGGCCAGGGACTCTGAGCGCATCGGTCAGTGGCGCCGAGCGCGGCGATCATTGCCGCGTCAGCGCCGCCGGCTAGGCTGGGGACCTCACCGAAGGAGTCCGCCATGCCCGTGCCCGCCGAGATCGCCCGCCAGCTCACCGAGGAAAAGATCGCTTTCGTCCAGCGCATGGGCCTCAAGGCCGAGGTGCTGGAGCCCGGCTTCGTGCGCCTGCTGGCGCCGCTGGCCGGCAACCAGAACCACATCGGCAGCCTGTACGCCGGCGCCCTCTTCACCCTCGCCGAAATGCCCGGCGGCGCACTCTTCCTCACCAGCTTCGACAGCCAGCGCTTCTACCCGGTGGTGAAGGAGATGAACCTTCGCTTCCGCCGCCCGGCCACCGGCGACATCCGCGTGGAGGCGCGTCTGGACGCCGCCGAGATCGAGCGCATCCAGGAAGAGGCGGCGCGCGCCGGCAAGGCCGAGTACCGGCTGGAACTGCAACTTACCGACGCCTCGGGCGCCGTGGTGGCCGAGAGCAGCGCGCTCTACCAGTTGCGCGCCCACCCGCGCTGACGCGGTTCAGCCACCGGCTTCGAGCAGGTGGTGCAGCTCGACGAACTGCCGGGTCAGCTTGTGCGTGGGGTCGAGATGGATCAGCGGCGTGCAGGCCTCGTGCGACTCGCGCATCTTCACCGAAGCGCCGAGATAGACCGGCAGCACCGGCAAGCCTTCGCCGATCATCTCGTCGAGCACCCGCTGCGGCAACGCCGCCCGCGCCTGGAACTGGTTGACCACGATGCCTTCCACCGTCAGGCCGGGGTTGTGGTCGTCGCGAATCTCCTCGATCTCGCGCAGCAACCCGTACAGCGCCTGGCGCGAGAAGCTGTCGCAGTCGAAGGGGATCAGGCAGCGCTCGGCGGCGATCAGCGCGGACACCGTGTAGAAATTCAGCGCCGGCGGCGTATCCAGGTAGATCCGCTCGTAGTCCTCGTCGAGTGAATCGAGCAGTTTGCGCAGCTTGTTGATCTTGTGTTTCGCCTCGAGCTTGGGCTGCAGATCGGCAAGCTCCGCGGTGGCGGTGATCACGTGCAGGTTGTCGAACGGCGTCTCGTAGATGTCCACCTTGCCGTTCTTGGCGATCGGCCCGGACGAGAGGATCTGCGTGAAGAAGTCGGCGATCCCCAGCGGAATCTCGTTGCCGGCCAGCCCGGTGAGGTAATGGCTGGAGTTCCCCTGGGTGTCAAGGTCCACCAGCAACGTGCGATAACCCTCGGCCGCGGCGACCGCCGCCAGGTTGCAGGCGATGCTCGACTTGCCTACCCCGCCCTTCTGATTGAACACCACGCGCCGCATGCGAAACCTCCGGAAATGGAACCCGCTGCCCACTCTACGCCGCGAAGATGACGATAAGACGACAGCGCGGGGGCCGCGGATCGCCGCGTTTCGATGAGCGGCAATCACTCCACCGCCCGCCTTTTGTATAAAGGATCGCTTAGAACGCCGGTGACCCGGAAGGTTGCGCCGCGTCACATTCGATCCTGTAACAATGTTTGCCTGTAGCGGATGGCGCCGGGATAATGCCGCCCGCGCGTGGTCTGGACAGTTTCACACCAACCCGTTTCAGGAAGACGCACCTCGCAATGGACGCCCGTACAGGCGGGAACGAGCGCTTTGACGTGATTCAATTCAGCATCGATCAATGGAGAGCATGGGCACCCGGCCTGGATGACGCGGACGCCTGGACGCGCTGGAGCCTGGCCCCCGGCTGTGTCGGCGGCGACCCGGCGGCCGTGCCTGCGGTCGATTTCCTCCCCGCGATGCAGCGCCGACGCATGAGTCGGCTGGCGCGAATGACCTTCCAGGTGGCCTGGCCGCTGGCCGAAGGCCAGGCGCCGATGCCGATGGTGTTCGCCTCCCGGCATGGCGAGACGCCGCGCACCTTCGCCCTCCTCAGCGAACTGGCCGAACGGCAGCCGCTCTCACCCACCCAGTTCAGCCTCTCCGTGCACAACGCGATCATCGGCCTGTGGTCGATCCTGCGCGGCGACGACAGCGAGATGACCGCCATCGCCGCCGAAGGCGACGGCCTCGAGCACGCCCTGCTGGAGGCTGCCGGGCTGCTCGCCGAGGGCGAGCCGCAGGTGCTGCTGGTGATCGCCGAGGACCGCCCGCCGGAGGCCTACGCTCCCTGGATCGACGACGTGCCCTTCCCCTACGCCGTGGCCCTGAGGCTGCGCCGCGGCGCGCAGTGGACCCTTACCTGCAACACGCCCAGCGCCGACGTAACCGCCTGCCGGTGGCCGCATGCGCTGAATTTCCTGCTCACCCTGCTGCAGGGCGGGAGCCTGTGCAGCAACCACTGGAAGAGCCGCGAATGGACCTGGCGACGCAATCCGTGAAGGCGCACGGCAGCGCCCCCTATGCCTGGCGGCTGATCGCCACGGGACTGAGCTTCGTGCTGTTCGGAGTCGGCGGGCTGTGCCTGCGGCTGGTGATCTTCCCGCTGCTGAGCCTGCTTCCCGGCGACGCGGCCCGGCGCCGCCAGCGGGCACGCGCCACCGTCAGCCGGCTGTTCTGGCTGTTCGTCCAGTTCATGTACCGCAGCGGCGTGCTCACCTACGAAATCGAAGGGGTGCAGCGCCTCGGCCAGCCCGGCCAGTTGATCATCGCCAATCACCCTTCGCTGATCGACGTGGTGGTGCTGATCGCCTGCATCCGCGATGCGAACTGCGTCGTCAAGCAGAGCCTGTGGAACAACCCGTTCACCCGCGGACCGGTGCGCGCCGCGGGCTACATCAGCAACAGCGGCAGCATGGACATGCTCGACGAGGCGGCAGGGGCGCTGCGCTCGGGGCAAACCCTGATCGTCTTTCCCGAAGGCACCCGCACCACGCCCGGTCGTGCACCGGAGTTCCACCGTGGCGCCGCGGCGATCGCCCTGCGCGGCGCCCGCATCGTCACGCCGGTGGTGATCAGCGTCACGCCGACGACCCTGACCAAGGCCGAGCCCTGGTACAGCATTCCCTCGCGACGCTTCCACTTCCGCCTGCAGGTCGGCGCGGACATCGATCCGCAACGCTTCGCCGAACAGGACTCCGCGCCCATCGCTTCGCGCAAACTCAACGATCATCTGCATCACTACTTCATGAAGGAGCTCGCCGAAGATGAGCCAACTGGAAACTGACATCAAAAACCTGATCATCGAGGCCCTTGGCCTCGAAGACATGGGCCCGGACGACATCGACAGCGAACAACCGCTGTTCGGCGACGGCCTCGGCCTCGACTCGGTGGACGCCCTGGAACTGGGCCTGGCCATCCAGAAGCGTTTCGGCATCAAGATCGACGCCGAAGCCAAGGACACCCGCACGCATTTCGCCAACGTGGCCCGCCTGGCGGCTTACGTCAGCGCGAGCAAAGCGGCCTGAAGGAACGACCCATGCAGAATCGCGATGAAATCTTTGCCACCCTGCGCGACGCGTTGGTCGAGCTGTTCGAGCTGGAACCCGAGCGCATCACGCCGGAGGCCAACCTCTATCAGGACCTGGAAATCGACAGCATCGATGCGGTCGACCTGATCGACCACCTGAAGCGGCAGACCGGCAAGAAGATTGCCGCCGAGGACTTCAAGGCGGTGCGCACGGTGGCCGACGTGGTCGAGGCGATGCACAAGATGCAGGACGCCGCTTGAGTCGACTGATCGCGCTGGGATTGCTGCTGGCCGGGTTGGCCTATCCGTTCGCCGTCTATTACGGCCTCGGGCATCTGTCCCCGCAATTCTTCGCCATCCTGCTCGGCAGCCTCTGGCTGGCGCGCATGCTGTGCAGCGCCGAACGCCCGGGCAACCGCTGGCTGGCGCTGGGCGCGCTGGCCTTCTGCGTGCTGCTCGGCGTGGTCGGCGACGCGCACCTGCTGCGCTGGTACCCGGTGCTGATCAGCCTGATGCTGCTGGCGCTGTTCGGCCTGAGCCTCAGGTACGGCCCGCCGCTGGTCGAGCGCCTGGCACGCCTGCGCGAGCCGGAACTGCCGGCCGTGGCCATCCGCTACACGCGCCAGGTCACCGTGGTCTGGGCGATCTTCTTCCTCTGCAACGGGCTGCTCGCCGCCGCGCTGACGCTGTGGGCGCCGCTGAGCTGGTGGACGCTCTACAACGGGCTGCTCTCCTACCTGCTGATGGGCCTGCTGTTCATCGGCGAATGGCTGTTACGCCAACGCGTGAGGGCGAACGCATGACGTCGCTGCACCGCCTGTTGCTGGAGTCGCCCGGCCCGCGCGCGCTGAGCCTGGCGCCGGCCCTCGAGCACGCCGAATTCCGCCAGCGCGCCCTGTGCCTGGCGGCCGCCCTGCAACGCCGCGGCGTGCGCCGCCTGGCCCTGCACCTGGAAGACGCCGCCGAGCTGGCCATCGCGCTGTTCGGCGCCTGGCGCGCCGGTGTCGAGGTGGTCCTGCCCGCCGACCTGCAACCGGGCAATCGCCAGCGCCTGGCGCCGGAGGTCGACCTCTGGCTGACCGACCAGCCCGGCGACACCCGGCTCGACGCGCTGCAGGACGAGCCGCTGGCCGCCGCGGAACTGGACCTGGACGCCTGCCGCCTGACGCTGAGCACCTCAGGTTCCAGCGGCGAACCCAAGCTGATCGGCAAGTCGCTGCGCCAGCTGGCAAACGAAGTCGACGCGCTCGAAGCGCTGTGGGGCGCCGAGCTGGGCGCCGCCACGCTGATCGGCAGCGTCGCCGCGCAACACATCTACGGGCTGCTGTTCCGCGTGCTCTGGCCGCTGGCCGCGGGGCGCACCTTCCTGCGCCGCGCGCTGCCGTTCCCCGAGGACATCCAGCTCGCCAGCCTGGGCCTCGCCGACGCCGGCGGGTTCGCCTGGGTCGCCAGCCCGGCGCTGCTCAAACGCATGGGCGACAACCTCGACTGGCCCGCGCTGGGCCGCGTCAGCAAGGTGTTTTCCTCCGGCGGCGCGCTGCCGGCCGAAGCCGCCAAGGACTTGCAACGGCGTCTCGGCCAGTGGCCGACGGAAATCTACGGCAGCTCGGAAACCGGCGGCATCGCCTGGCGTCAGGGTGAGGGCCTGTGGCAGCCCTTCGCCGGAGTCGAACTGAGCCAGGATAACAGCGGCGCGTTGCGCATCGCTTCCACCTACTTGCCGGCCGGCCATATCGAACAGTCGGCGGATGCCGTCCGACTCGACGCCAGCGGTGGCTTCGAGCTGCTCGGTCGCCTCGACCGCATCGTCAAGCTGGAAGAAAAACGCATCTCCCTGCCGATGCTCGAGGGGGCGCTGGCCAGCCACGCCTGGGTCGCCGATTGCCGCCTCGGCGTGATCAGCGAGAACCGCGCCTATCTGGGCGCCCTCGTCGCGCTAAGCGACGCCGGGCTGCACGTCTTGCGCAACGAGGGGCGTCGCGCGCTGACCCAGGCGCTGCGTGCCCACCTCGGCGACCACTGCGAGACGCTGGCACTGCCGCGTCGCTGGCGGCTGCTACGGCAACTGCCGCTGACCGCGCAGGGCAAGCTGCCGCAGGCGCAGGTCGATGCCCTGCTACAGGCGCCGCGCAGCAAGCTGCCGGAACGGGTCGAGGAACACGAAGTGGACGGCGAGTGGCGACTGCTGCTGGACGTGCCGCCGGACCTGGCGCACTTCAGCGGGCATTTCCCGCGCACCCCGGTGCTCCCCGGCGTGGTGCAGATCGACTGGGCGCTGAGCCTGGCCCGCGAGCTGCTCGAGCTGCCCCCGCGCTTCTGCGGCATGGAAGTGCTGAAGTTCCAGCAACTGGCGCGTCCCGGCGATCGACTGCAGCTGACGCTGCGCTTCGATGCCGAGCGCGGCAAGCTGCACTTCGCCTACCGCAACGGCGATGCGCCCTGCTCCTCCGGGCGCATCCTCCTCGGGCCGGCCCATGTTTAGGCCCTGCGCGGTGATCCCGGTGTACAACCACGAACACGCCCTGCCGCTGGTGTTGCAGGCGCTGCGCGAGGCCGGGCTGGCCTGCGTGATCGTCGACGACGCCTCCAGCGCGGCCTGCGCCGCGGCGATGGATCGCCTGGCCGACGCCGAGCAGGTCCACCTGGTGCGCCTGGCGACCAACCAGGGCAAGGGCGGCGCGGTGATGGCCGGCCTGCGCGAGGCACGTCGCCTGGGCTTCAGCCATGCGCTGCAGGTGGATGCCGATGGCCAGCACGATCTCGGCGACGTCGCCGCCTTCCTCGCCGCCGCGGAGCAGACGCCGCAGGCATTGATCTGCGGCTACCCGCAGTACGACGCGAGCGTGCCGAAGAGCCGCCTCTACGCGCGCTACCTGACCCATGTCTGGGTCTGGATCAACAGCCTGTCGCTGCGCATCCGCGACGGCATGTGCGGCTTCCGCGTCTACCCGCTGGAGCCCACCCTGGCGCTGATCGACTCGGCGCGGCTGGGCAGGCGGATGGATTTCGACCCGGAAATCCTCGTGCGCCTGGCCTGGCGCAACCAGCCGATGCGCTGGCTGCCGACCCGCGTGCACTACCCGCTCGACGGCCTGTCGCATTTCCGCCTGTGGCAGGACAACGCGCTGATCTCGAAAATGCACGCCAAGCTGTTCTTCGGCATGCTCGGCCGCGCGCCGCTGATCCTCTGGCGGCGGTGGAGGGCATGAAGGACGCCGGCCAGCACTGGGCCGCGCAGGGCGAACGCGGCAGCTTACTGCTGATGCGCTTCACCGCCTGGGCCGCGCGCACTCTGGGCCGCCGGCTGATCGCGCCGCTGCTGTACGGCATCGTTTTCTATTTCTTCCTGTTCGGCCGCCGGGCGCGTCGCAGCGCCCGCGAGTACCAGAACAACCTCGCCCAATGGAGCGGACAAGCCGGGCTGCGGCCAAACACGCGCTCGGTGTTCCGCCAGTTCCTCGCCTTCGCCGACAGCCTGCTCGACAAGCTCGACGTCTGGAACGGCAAGCTGGACATGCGCGACATCGAACTGCTGGACCCGGCCGGCCTGCGACAAAAGACGTCTTCGGGCCAGCGCGGCCAGCTGCTGGTCGGCGCCCACCTGGGCAACCTCGAGGTATGCCGCGCGCTGGCCGAGCTGGGCGAACAGGTGCGCATGAACGTGCTGGTGCACACCCGCCACGCCGAGCGCTTCAACCGCCTGCTCGGTGAGGCCGGTGCCAGCCGACTGCGCCTGATTCAGGTCAGCGAGCTGGACCCGGCGATCATGCTGCAGCTGTCGGAGCGGCTGGACAACGGCGAATGGCTGGCCATCGCCGGTGACCGCGTGCCGTTGCACGGCGGCCGCCGCAGCCGGGTCGACTTCCTCGGCAAGCCGGCCGATTTTCCGCAGGGCCCGTGGCTGCTCGCCGGGCTGCTGCAATGCCCGGCGAGCTTGCTGTTCTGCATCAAGCAGGGCGGGCGCTACCGGATTCACCTGGAGCCCTTCGCCGAACGCATCCACTGGCGGCGCAACGACCGCCAGCAAGTGATCCGCGAGTGGACGCAGCGCTACGCCCTGCGCCTCGGCGAGCACTGCGCCCAGGCGCCGCTGCAATGGTTCAACTTCTACCCGTTCTGGAAATCGCATGACGACTGATCCCGTGGTGTTCGGCGAAAGCCATCTTTCCATCGAAGCGCTGGTCGCCGTGGCCGAGCGCCGCGCACCGACGCGCCTGCAGGAGGACGCCGCCTTCCGTGAGCGGATCGCTCGCGGGGCGCAGTTCCTCGATACCCTGCTCGACCGCGAAGGGGTCATCTACGGCGTCACCACCGGCTACGGCGACTCCTGCGTGGTGGCGGTGCCGCTGCAGCACGTCGAGGCGCTACCGCAGCACCTGTTCACCTTCCACGGCTGCGGCATGGGCAAACTGCTCGACGCCCAGGCCACCCGCGCCGTGCTCGCCGCGCGTCTGCGTTCGCTGACTCACGGCATGTCCGGCGTGCGCATCGAACTGCTCGAACGGCTGCAGGCGTTCCTCGCCGAGGACGTGTTGCCGCTGATTCCCGAGGAAGGCTCGGTGGGCGCCAGCGGCGATCTCACGCCGCTGTCCTACGTCGCCGCCGTCCTCGCCGGCGAACGCGACGTGCTCTGGCGCGGCGCCCGCCGCAGCGCCGCCGAGGTCCATCGCGAACTCGGCTGGACGCCCCTGGTGCTGCGGCCCAAGGAAGCCCTGGCGCTGATGAACGGCACCGCGGTGATGACCGGCCTGGCCTGCCAGGCGTTCGTCCGCGCCGACTACCTGTTGCGCCTGGCCACGCGCATCACCGCGCTCAACGTGATCGCCCTGCAGGGCAACCCCGAGCACTTCGACGAGCGCCTGTTCGCCGCCAAGCCGCACCCGGGCCAAGCCCAGGTCGCCGCCTGGCTGCGCGACGACCTGGCCATCGACGGCCCGACGCCGCCGCTGCATCGCCTGCAGGATCGCTACTCCATCCGTTGCGCGCCACACGTGCTCGGCGTGCTTGCCGACAGCCTGGGCTGGCTGCGCCAGTTCATCGAGACCGAGCTGAACAGCGCCAACGACAACCCGATCATCGACGCCGAAGAAGAACGCGTGCTGCACGGCGGGCATTTCTACGGCGGCCATATCGCGTTCGCCATGGACAGCCTGAAGAACCTCGTCGCCAACGTCGCCGACCTGCTCGACCGCCAGCTCGCGCTGCTGGTGGACACCCGCTACAACCACGGCCTGCCGAGCAATCTCTCCGGCGCGCCGGCGCACACCGCGATGATCAACCACGGTTTCAAGGCGGTGCAGATCGGCGCCAGCGCCTGGACCGCCGAAGCGCTGAAGAACGGCATGCCGGCGAGCCTGTTCTCGCGCTCCACCGAGTGCCACAACCAGGACAAGGTCAGCATGGGCACCATCGCCGCCCGCGACGCCCTGCGCAGCCTGGAGCTGAGCGAACAGGTCGCCGCCGCGGCGCTGCTGGCCGCCAACCAGGGCGTCTGGCTGCGCGCCGGCCAGGCCGATTCGCGCACGTTGCCGACGGCGCTGGCGAGCATGCGCGAACAGCTCGCCAGCGACTTCGCGCCGGTGATCGAGGACCGCGCGCTGGAGGCCGAGCTGCGCCTGTGCCTGAGCCACATCCGCAATCGCCACTGGGGGCTGTATGCGTAAGGACGGCGTACTGCAAAGCGAAATCGAGGTGCTGGTGCCGTTCTTCGACGTCGACTCGATGGACATCGTCTGGCACGGCCACTACGTCAAATACCTGGAAGTCGCCCGCTGCGCGCTGCTCGAGCGTATCGGCCACAACTACCAGCAGATGCGCGACGCCGGCTACGGCTGGCCGATCATCGACCTGCAACTGCGCTACGTGCGGCCGGCGCGCTTCAACCAGCGGATCAGCGTGCGCGCCGACCTGGTCGAGTGGGAGAACCGCCTGAAGATCAACTACCTGATCCGCGACGTGGAAACCGGCGAACGCCTGACCCGCGCCAGCAGCGTGCAGGTGGCGGTCGAGATCGCCAGCCGGGAAATGCAACTCGCCTCGCCGGCGGTGTTCGTCGACGCCGTGCGCAGGGCGCTGGCATGAGACGCCTGCTGCTGGCGACCGCGTTGTCGCTGCTCCCGGCGCTGGCCCAGGCGTTCGGCCTGGAACAGCTGGCGGCGCAACTGGGCAAACCCGCGGTGGTGCGCGGCGAATTCGTTCAGCAGAAGTTTCTCCGCGCCCTGGAAAAACCGCTGACCAGCCGCGGGGAGTTCGTCCTGGCCAAGGGCCACGGCCTGCTCTGGCTGCTGAAGACGCCGCTGCAGCAGGATTACCGCATCGACGAACAGGGCATCGCCCGGCGCGAAGCCGGCGGCTGGCAGGCGATCCCGCAACGCAGCGCCAGCGCCCAGCAGAACCGCCTGTTCCTCGCCGTGCTGGGCGGCGACAGCAGCGGCCTGCAACGGGATTTCGAGCTGGCCCTGCAGGGCGATGCACAGCACTGGCAGTTGACCCTGACCCCGCGCGCGCTGCTGCTCAAGCAGATCTTCAACAGCATCCGCATCGACGGCGGCGCGCTGGTGCAGCGCATCTTGCTGGACGAAACCCAGGGCGACCGCACCGAACTGCTGCTGCAGAACAGCGTCGCGGCCGATGCCCTGTCCGATCGGGAACAGCATGATTTCACCGATTGAGCGGCGCGCCCCCCGGGTCTTTCTCGCCGGTCTGCTGATGCTCCTCGCGCTGGGCGCCTGGCAGTGGCGAAACGGCGCGCCGCTGAGCACCGACATCCTCGAACTGGTGCCCGGCAGCAGCCGCGACGCGCTGCAGAAAAGCGCCGAGCAGCGCATGCAGGAACCGCTGAACCGCGAATTGCTGGTGCTGGTCGGCTACCCGGAGCGCGATCGCGCCATCGCCGCTGCCTCGCGATTGGCCGGCGTCTGGCAGGCCAGCACGCTGTTCGAGAAGGTCCAGACCGGCGTTCAGGCCGACCTGCCGACGCTGCGCGAGCAACTGCTGCAGGGCCGCCTGGCGCTGCTCGGCGCGGCCACCCGCGAACGCCTGATCGACGACCCGAAGGCCTTCATCGAACAGCGCGTGCAGCAGCTCTTCGACCCCTTCGCAGGCTTCGGCCTGATCGCCAACCAGCAGGACTGGCTGGGCCTGGCCGCCGTCATCGCGCAACAGCGTCCGGCCAGCGCCAACGTGCAGCTGGACCTCGGCAGCGGCGCGTTCTTCGCCGAGGCGGAGGGCCTGCAATGGGCGCTGCTGCGCGCGCGTACCCGCGCCGACGCCTTCGACATGAACGCACCGCTGGAGGCCGCGCGGCTGGTGGCCGAGGCCCGCGCCCAGGTCACTGCAGACGGCGGGCGGCTGGTCGCCGCCAGCGGCCTGCTGTACGCCGCCGCTGCCCAGCAGCAGGCCACCAGGGAAATCACCTGGGTCGGCGGCGGCGCGACCGTCGGCGCGCTGCTGCTGTTGTTGCTGGCCTTCCGCCGGGTTCGCGTGCTGCTGGCGTTCCTGCCGGTGGTGGCCGCGCTGCTCGCCGGCTGCGTCGCCTGCGTGGCGCTGTTCGGCCATATCAACGTACTCACGCTGGTGCTGGGCAGCAGCCTGATCGGCGTGGCGTCGGATTATCCGCTGCACTACCTGTCGAAGAGCTGGGGCGCGCCGACCTGGCGTAGCTGGGACGCGGTGCGCGCCACGCTGCCGGGGCTCAGCCTGAGCCTGGCGACCAACCTGATCGGCTACCTGGCGCTGGCCTGCACGCCGTTCCCGGCGCTGACCCAGGTCGCGGTGTTCTCGGTGGCCGGGCTGCTGGCCGCCTACCTGTGCTCGATCTGCCTGCTGCCGGCGCTGCTGAACGGCGTGCAACTGCGCCCGCGGCGCTCGCTGCTGAACCTCGCCCAGCGCCTGCTGGCGGCCCGCGCGGCGCTGTTGCGGCGAACCGGCAGTTGGCCGCTGTTGCTGCTGGTGCTGGCGTTCTGCGGCATCGGGCTGATGCGCCTGGAAGTCCATAACGACCTGCGCCAGTGGATCGGCGGCTCGCCGCCGTTGCTCACGGAAGCCAAGGCGGTGGCGAAGATCACCGGCGTGCAGCCCACCAGCCAGTTCTTCCTGGTGCGCGGCGACGACCAGACCCAGCTGCTCGAACGCCAGGCCGCGCTGGCCGTGCGCCTCGACCGGCTGGTGGCCGACGGCAGCCTCGCCGGCTACCAGGCGTTGCCGCAACTGCTCGCCACCGCGGAACAACAGCAGCGCCTGCGCCAGGCGTTGCCCGCGCTGGCGCAGCACTGGCAGCCGCTGATCGACCTGGGCATTCCGCGCAGCGCGCTGGACGACGAATTGCGCCAGCTCCAGGCGCTGCCGGTGCAGGACATCGACACGGCCCTCGCCGGTCCCTACGGCGAGCCCTGGCGCTCGACCTGGCTGGGCGCCAGCGGCAACCAGGTCGCGGCGCTGGTCAGCCTGCGCGGGCTGAGCGACGCCACCCTGCTTGCCGCCCAGGCGGACGGCCTCGAAGGGGTACGCCTGGTCGATCGCCTGGGCGAACTGAACCGCCTGTTCGCCGCCACCCAGGTCAGCGCCAGCGAGCTGAAGCTGCTCTCGTGCCTGCTGATCCTCGGTTTGCTGGTGTTTCCCTTCGGCCTGAAAGGCGCGTTGCGCGTGGTCCTGCTGCCGCTGCTGGCGGCGCTCTGCAGCCTCGCCAGCCTCGGTTGGCTGGGCCAGCCACTGACCCTGTTCAGCCTCTTCGGCCTGCTGCTGGTGACCGCCATCGGCGTGGACTACGCGATCCTCATGCGCGAACGCGTCGGCGGCTCCGGCGCCAGCCTGCTCGGCGTGTTGCTCTCGGCGCTGACCACCTGGCTCTCCTTCGGCCTGCTGGCGCTGTCGAGCACCCCGGCGGTGAGCAACTTCGGCCTGGCCGTGGGGCTGGGCCTGTTCTTCGCCAGCCTGTTCGCGCCGTGGGCGGGACACGCCCATGCCGACGCCTCCCACGCCGCGGAGGCCAGGGAATGACCGTCCTGCTGATCTGGCTCGCCCTGCTCGCGCTGTTCGCCGCCGGCACCGGGCTGGGCGCCCGCCTCGGCCTGCTGCCCATCGTCAGCCAGTTGCTGCTGGCGATGCTCGGCCTGCCCCTGCTGGTACTCGGCGTGATCGAGCCGCAGGCGCAGATCGGCGCCGTGCAGCTGGTCGAGCCGCACTGGCTGAAAAGCCTCTACGGGCTGAGCTTCGCCCTGCTGCTGGGCTACATCCTCAGCGATGTCGTGGACCTGCGGCTGAGCCCGGAAAGCCTGAAGATCGCCCTGCCGAGTTTCTTCGTGCCGTTCTTCTGCGGACTGGCCTGCGCGCTCTGGTTGCTGCAGCCGCTGCCCTGGCTCAGCGCGGTGTCGATCGGCCTGCTGTTCTCGATCACCGCGATCCCGGTGCTCTACCTGTACCTGCAGGGCATCGGCTACGACCCGAGCGCGACGCGCCGTCTGATGCACTCGGCGATTCTCATGGACCTGATGTGCTGGAGCCTGTTCGCCCTGGCACAAGGCAGCAGCAACCCGCAGAACCTGATCTGGCCGCTGCTCGCGACGGCGCTGCCGTTGCTGCTCAAGGCCCTGCGCCTGCGCCACGGGCTGGCCCACAGCCTGCCGTTCTTCGCGCTGATGCTGGTGTTTCAGCAACTGAAGATGAACGCGTTGATCTTCGGCATCGGCTACCTGCTCTGCCTGGCCTGGCTGCGCCAGCCCTTCGTCCTGCCGCTGAGCCCCCAGGCGCTGCGCCGGGTGCAGAACGGCTTCGCGATCCCGCTGATCCTGTCCTACGGCATCCTGCAGATCGACTTCCGCCAGGCGGTCAGCGGCTACTCGTGGTTCTACCTCGCCGCACTGCTGGTGCTGCCGGTGCTGGCCAAGCTCGGCGGCAACTGGATCGGCCTGGGCTGGGCCAGTCCCGGCATGCCGACGCCGCTGCGCTGGCGCGAGAGCCTGCTGCTGAACATCCGCGGCTTGACCGAGATCGTCTTCCTAAACCTGCTTTTCCAGCAGCATCTGATCGACTCATTGCTCTACTTCAGTCTGATGCTGATGAGCCTGTTCTCCACGCTGCTGCCGGCGCTGCTCGGCATCCGTCGCCCCCATTCCATGCCTTCGTTGAAAAGGAATTCCCATGGCAATTTCTGAACTGCAACACCGTCAGGTCGTGATCATCGGTGCCGGCCCTTCCGGCGCCATCGCCGGCGCGCTGCTCAAGCGCCAGGGCCATGATGTGCTGATCATCGAGCGCCAGCGTTTCCCGCGCTTCTCCATCGGCGAGAGCCTGCTGTCGCACTGCCTCGATTTCGTCGAGGAAGCCGGCATGCTGGAGGCCGTCGAGGCGGCGGGGTTCCAGCGCAAGAACGGCGCCGCCTACGCCTGGGGCGAGCGGCGCACGGCCTTCGATTTCCGCGACAAGTTCACCCCGGGCAAGGACTGGACCTTCCAGGTGCAACGCGCGCACTTCGACCAGATCCTCGCCGACGAAGCCGCCCGCCAGGGCGTGGAAATCCGCTACGAAGAGGAAATCGTCGCCGCCGACTTCAGCGGCGAAACGCCGAACCTCGACGTGCGCCGCCTGGACGGCAGCCACTACCGCGTCGAATGCAGCTTCGTGCTCGACGGCAGCGGTTACGGACGCGTGCTGCCGCGCCTTCTCGATCTCGAGGCGCCGTCCTGCCTGCCGGTCCGCCACGCCGTGTTCACCCACATCGAAGACCGCATCGACGATGAAGGTTTCGACCGCGAGAAGATCCTCATCACCACCCACCCGCAACTGCGCGACGTCTGGTTCTGGACCATTCCCTTCAGCAACGGCCGCTGCTCGCTCGGCGTGATCGCCGACCCGGCGTACATCGCCGAACGCCCGGACGACCTGGATGCCTGCCTCAAGCGCTTCGTCGAGGAAACCCCGAGCCTGGCCGGCGTGCTGAAGAATGCGGTGTGGGACACGCCGGCGCGCAAGATCGACGGCTACTCGGCCAACGTGAAGAGCCTGCATGGCAAGGGCTTCGCGCTGCTGGGCAACGCCGCCGAATTCCTCGACCCGGTGTTCTCCTCCGGCGTGACCATCGCGATGCGCTCGGCGAGCATGGCCGCCGGCCTGCTGCATCGTCAGCTCGAAGGTGAGCGCGTGGACTGGGAGCGCGACTTCGCCGTGCCCCTGAAACGCGGGGTCGATGCCTTCCGCGCCTACGTCGAGGGTTGGTACGATGGCAGCTTCCAGGACGTGATCTATTACCCCGGCTCATCCGGCGACATTCGCCGGATGATCTGTTCGATCCTGGCCGGCTACGCCTGGGACCAGAACAACCCGTACGTCACCGAACCCCAGCGCCGCCTGCGCGTGCTGGCCGAAATCTGCGCACCGCAAGCGCCCGCCTGACAAGAGATTGCCATGACCCGCGCCGCCGCCACCTACGTCGAGGAAACCCGTTTCGGTTTCTGGTTCCTGCAGAGCCACACCTGGCAGCACCACGTCCTGCGGGTGGCGATCGACGACCTGCGGCGCCTGCTCGACGCGCCCCTGCCCGAAAACGCCTGCCTGCTCGACGCCGGTTGCGGCCAGGGCAAGTCGTTCGGCCTGCTGCAACGGACGTTCGCACCGGCGCGGATGATCGGCCTCGACGCCGATCCCCACAGCCTGGACCTTGCCCGCGCGGAAGCCGGACGCCTCGGGCTCGACGTCGAGCTGATCGCCAGCGACTGCGCGCGGATCGAACTGGCCGATGCCAGCGTGGACATCCTCTTCTGCCACCAGACCTTCCATCACCTGGTCGAACAGGAGCGTGCCCTCGCCGAATTCTGGCGCGTGCTCAAGCCGGGCGGCTGGCTGCTGTTCGCCGAATCGACCAAGGCCTACATCGACACCTGGGTGATCCGCTGGCTGTTCCGCCATCCGATGCAGGTGCAGAAGAGCGCCGCCGAATACCTCGACATGCTGCGCGCCCAGGGCTTCGCGTTCGGCGACGGCAATGTCTCCTATCCGTACCTCTGGTGGAGTCGCTCCCGCGATTTCGGCCTGCTCGAACGCTTCGGCCTGCAACGCCCGAAAGCCGTCGGCCAGCGCGAGGAAACCCTGGTCAACGTCGCGGCGCGCAAACCGCTGGCGAGCCCACCATGGGCGAGCCCGGGCGCATGAATGCCGCACGCCTGCGCCTGCCCTTCTGGCTGGCCCTGATTGCCCTGGCCGGCTGCGCGGCGAGAGCGCCGCTGCCGAGTCAGCCGCCGACGCTGGACCTGCCGCTCCAACTGCACGTGCAGCGGCAGGCCGAGGGGCAGAGCCAGGACTGGCTGCTGGTCATCCAGGGCGAAGGCGCCGCCCTGCGCTGGTCGCTGCTCGACCCGCTGGGAATCCCGCTGTCCCGGCAACGGCTGCTCGACGGCGGCTGGCAGAACGACGGCCTGCTGCCGCCGAACCCCGAAGCCCGCGAGCTGTTCGCCGCCCTGCTGTTCGCACTGACGCCCGCCGACCAGCTCGTCCGGCAGTACCCGCGGGCACGCACCCAGGGCAACCGGCGCCTGTTCGACGACCGGCAGCCCGCCTGGCGCGTTGACTACCGCCAGCCACAAGGTTTCGATCTGAAGATCGGCACGCGCCTCACCTACCGCGTCGACGCGCTCGAGGCCACGCCATGAAGGCCTACCTCAACGCCCTCGGGGTGATCTGCGCCCTGGGCAGCGGCAAGCGCGCGGTGCTCGACAACCTCCTGAACGGCTCCAGCCCCGGCATGCGCAGCGAGTCCGGCTGGCTGCCCGAACGCGCCGTTCCGGTGGGCGCGGTGGACGCCGAGCTGCCCGCGATGCCGAGCGGATTCGCCGAGCGCAACACGCGCAACAACCGCTTGCTGCTGGCGGCCGCGCTGGAGATCGAGGACGACATCCGCCAGGCCATCGAGCGCTTCGGCGCGTCCCGCATCGGCGTCGTGCTCGGCACCAGCACCACCGGCATCCATGAAGCCAGCCAGGGCATCGCCGCGCTGCTGCACGAAGGCGCCTTCCCGCCCGACTACAGCTATCGCCACCAGGAACTGGCCGCGCCAGCGGCCTTCCTCGCCGATTGGTTGCAGCTGAGCGGCCCGGCCTACTCCATTTCCACCGCCTGTACCTCCAGCGGCCGCGCGCTGCTCAGCGCCCGCCGACTGCTCGATCTCGGCGTCTGCGACGCGGTGCTCTGCGGCGGGGTCGACTCGCTGTGCGGCCTAACGCTGAACGGCTTCGATTCCCTGGAAGCCCTGAGCGACGCCGTCTGCAATCCGTTCTCCCGGCAACGCAAGGGCATCAACATCGGCGAGGGCGCGGCGCTGTTCCTGATGACCCGCGAGCCACCGGCCGACCTTCCCATCGCGCTGCTGGGCGCCGGCGCCAGCTCCGATGCGCATCACATCTCCGCACCGGAGCCGACCGGCCGCGGCGCGCTGCTGGCGATGCGCAAGGCGCTGAAGAGCGCCGCGCTGGAGGCCGGGCAGATCGACTACCTGAACCTGCACGGCACCGCGACCACGCACAACGATGCGATGGAAAGCCTCGCCGTGGCCGAGCTGTTCCCCGCCGGCGTGCCCTGCTCGTCGAGCAAGCCGCTGAGCGGGCACACGCTGGGCGCCGCCGGAGCCCTCGAGGCGGCGTTCTGCTGGCTGTGCCTGGGCCCGGACAATCGCGACAACCTGCTGCCTCCACAGGTCTGGGACGGCCTCGCCGACCCGGCCTTGCCGCGCCTGGACCTGGTCGCCCCCGGCCGCGTCGCGAGCCGGCCATTGCGCCACATGATGAGCAATTCCTTCGCCTTCGGTGGCAACAACGTCAGCCTGATCCTCGGCCGCGTCGAGCTGGAGGGCCGCGCATGATCGCCTGGCCGATCGCCGAGCTGTTGCCCCACGCCGGCGACATGATCCTGCTGGACGGCGTCGAGCGCTTCGATGACGAAAGCGTCGTCACATACCTGCAGGTTCGCGCGGGAGGCCTGTTGAACGCCGCCGATGGCAGCCTGCCAGCCTGGGTCGGCATGGAGCTGATGGCGCAAAGCGTCGCCGCCTTCGCCGGCTGCCAGGCACGTAAGGCCGGGCAGCCGGTGGAGCTCGGCTTCCTGCTCGGCACGCGCAATTTCCAGTGCAACGTCGATGCCTTTCCGGTCGACACCCCGCTCAGCATCCGCGCCCTGCGCTCGCTGCAGGACGACAGCGGCATGGGCGTCTTCGAATGCCACCTGGACGGGCCCGGCATCCATGCCGAGGCGCGCCTGAACGTCTTCCGCCCGCCCGAAGTGGCGCGCTATCTACAGGAAACACCGCAATGACTGAAGCCATCCTCGTCACCGGCTCCAGCCGTGGCATCGGCCGCGCCATCGCCCTGCGACTGGCCCGCGCCGGCTATGACATCGTGCTGCACTGCCGCAGCCGCCTCGACGAAGCGCAGGCGGTGCAGGAGGCGATCCGCGCCCTTGGCCGCGACGCGCGCATCCTGCAGTTCGACATCGCCGACCGCGACGCCTGCCGAACCGCGCTGGAAGCCGACATCGAAACCCACGGCGCTTACTACGGCGTGGTCTGCAACGCCGGCCTGACGCGTGACGGCGCCTTCCCCGCGCTGAGCGACGAGGACTGGGACCAGGTGCTGCGGACCAACCTGGACGGTTTCTACAACGTCCTGCAGCCGCTGAGCATGCCGATGATCCGCCGCCGCAAGCCGGGACGGATCGTCTGCATCACCTCGGTCTCGGGGCTGATCGGCAATCGCGGCCAGGTCAACTACAGTGCCTCCAAGGCCGGCGTCATCGGCGCCGCCAAGGCGCTGGCGATCGAGCTGGGCAAGCGTCGGATCACCGTCAACTGCGTCGCGCCAGGGCTGATCGACACCGACATGCTGGATGAGAACGTGCCCGTAGAGGAACTGCTGAAGATGATCCCGGCCCAACGCATGGGCACGCCGGAAGAGGTGGCCGGGGCGGTGAATTTCCTCATGTCCGACGAAGCGGCTTACATCACCCGCCAGGTGATTTCAGTGAATGGAGGGTTGTGCTGATGAGGCGCGTGGTCGTTACCGGCATGGCCGGTATCACGTCGCTGGGCAGCGACTGGCCCACCGTACTGGAGAACTTCCAGGCCGGCAGAAGCGGCATCCGGCGGATGGACGAGTGGGATCGCTACACCGAGCTGAACACCCGCCTGGGCGGTCCGATCGACGATTTCGCCGTGCCCAAGCACTGGACGCGCAAGCAGTTGCGCAGCATGGGCCGGGTATCGCGCCTTGCGGTACTGGCCGCCGAGCGCGCGCTGGACGACGCCGGCCTGCTCGGCGATCCGAGCATCAGCGACGGCCGCATGGGCGTCGCCTGCGGCTCGTCCACCGGCAGCACCGATGAGGTGAAGGCCTTCGGCAACATGCTGATCAATGCGGTCGCCGACGGCCTCAACGCCAACTCCTACGTGCGCATGATGCCGCACACCACCGCGGCCAACATCAGCATCTTCTTCGGCCTGAAGGGCCGCGTGATCCCCACCTCCAGCGCCTGCACCAGCGGCAGCCAGGGCATCGGCTATGCCTACGAGGCGATCAAGTTCGGCCGCCTGCCGATGATGCTCGCCGGCGGTGCCGAAGAGCTCTGCGCCACCGAGGCGATGGTCTTCGACGCGCTCTACGCCACCAGCCTGAGGAACGATGCGCCGCAGACCTCGCCGCGCCCCTACGACAGCCAGCGCGACGGCCTGGTGATCGGCGAAGGCGCCGGCATCCTGGTGCTCGAGGAACTGGAGCACGCGCTGGCCCGTGGCGCGCGCATCCATGCTGAAATCGTCGGTTTCGGCAGCAATGCCGACGGCCAGCACATCACCAAGCCGGAACAGGCGACCATGCGCCGGGCGATGGAACTCGCTCTGGAGGACGCCGGGCTGGCGCCGGACGCCATCGGCTACGTCAACGGCCACGGCACCGCCACCGAGCAGGGCGACATCGCCGAGACCCTGGCCACCCGCGATCTGTTCGGCACCCGCATGCCGATCAGTTCGCAGAAGAGCTTCCTGGGCCATACCCTCGGCGCCTGCGGCGCGCTGGAGTCCTGGTTCTGTATCGAGATGATGAACAGCGACCTGTACATCCACACGCTGAACCTGGGCGAGATCGACCCGCGTTGCGGCGAACTCGACTATCTCCGCGGCGAGCCGCGGAGAATGAGCCACGAATACGTGGTCAATAACAACTTCGCATTCGGCGGAGTGAACACTTCACTGGTTTTCCGTCGCTGGCGCTGACCTTCATGCCTGGAGTTCGCCGCCACACCACCCGCAAGACCCCGCTCATCAAGGAGACGATATGCAAAAGAAAGCTCTGATCATCGCCGCGCTGTGCCTCAGTGCCCTGCCCGCCATCAGCCAGGCGCGCGACACGACCCACTACCTGCCGTTCGACGCCGTCGTCGCCCAGGCGACCCAGGCCGGCAAGCTCGATGGCAGCGTGAAGTTCTACCTGGCGAAGACCCCGGCCGGCGCGAAGATCATCAACCCGTTGGTGACCACCAACCAGAAGACCAACGCCTTCGGCAAATCCGATGAAGTGGCCTGCGGCTGGGTGCTGCAATCGGCGCTGATCCGCCTGCAGAACGCGGCCAAGGCCGCCGGCGCGAACGCCGTGGTGGATATCGCCAGCAACTACAAGAACGTCGAGTACCGCAACGCGGAAAACTACGAATGCCACGCCGGCGCGATCATGGCCGGCGTAGCGCTCAAAGGGAAACTGGCCACCGTCAAGTAAGCTCCCCGCGCTCCGAGAACGCCCCGCCCTGCGGGGCGTTCTTCGTTCTGGGTCGGAACGATGCCGCGTGGCGGCCGGTCGACATGCTCGAAGGCGCGATCGCGGAGGCCGCGCCGAACGCGGAGGCCGGCATGTCCCTCGAGATCCATTACCTGTTCCATGGCGAGCCGCGGACCAAGACGTTCGACGCGCCGGGCGATGCCTGTTCGCCCGGCCAGGCGGCGCGTCACCTGATCGAAGTGCACTTCGCCGATGCGGAAAACAGCCTGGCGATGCCTGGCGCGGACGACAGCGAGGCGCAGCTGCTGGAACACGCCGAGGTGCTCGGCATCAGCGCGATCCGCCTCCATCGCCGCTAGCGATGCTGCGCCGCCTGCCGCGTCAGCAGGTCGGAAAATGCCCGTGCCATCGCCGACGGCGGCTCGTTGCGCTGGACCAGCCAGACCGCCGTCTCGGCGCCCTCGTCGAGCAGCGTGCGGTAGACCACGCCATCGATGCGGATGCGCTGGAACGATGCCGGCAACACCGACACCCCAAGGCCCGCGGCCACCAGCCCGATGATCGTCATCGCCTCGGCGGCCTCCTGGGAAAAGTGCGGGCTGAAACCGGCGCGACTGGCGAGGCTGAGCAACTGGGCATAGAGGCCGCTGCCGTAGCCGCGCGGGAAGAACACGAACGGCTCGCCGGCGAGCGCCTCGAGATGCAAACCGGCGCCGCCGGCGGCCGCCAACGGATGCGCGGCGTTGAGTACCGCCACCAGCGGCTCGCGAAACAGCTCCTGCACACGCAGCGAGTCCGGCAACGGGAGCGGGCGCATCAGACCGATCTCGATGGATTCGTCGACCAGCGCGTCGGCGACCTTCTTGCTGCTCATCTCCTGCAGGTTGAGGTGAACGGCGGGAAAGGCCTGGCGGAACGCGTGGATCGCCCTGGGGATACGGGTGCTGAACGGCGCCGACGAGGTGAAGCCGATCTTCATCTCGCCCAGTTCGCCGAGCTGCGCACGGCGCGCGACATCGGCCGCCTTGTCGACCTGCGCCAGCACCAGACGCGCCTCCTCGAGGAACAGCCGACCCGCCTCGCTGAGCTCGACCCGACGATTGGTTCGCTCGAACAGGCGCGCCCCCAGCTCCTGCTCCAGTGCCTGTATCTGCTGGCTCAGCGGCGGCTGGGAGATGCCCAGCAGCTCTGCGGCGCGGCCGAAGTGCAGTTCCTCGGCCACCGCGATGAAGTAGCGCAGGTGACGCAGTTCCATGGCGCGCTCCAATTAGGTCGTCTCAGATATCAAACAGGTCGAATGATATATTGGATGTAATCGTTAGCCACCTATATTCTTTTCCTGCCAATCCTTCATTCGCCCCCCCCTTGAGGTACCCGTGAAAACTGCTGTCGCGTCGCCCGCCTTGTCGTCCGTGGTTGTTTCCAGCGCCGTCCAGAGCAGCGAGATCTACATAGAGAAGAACACCCCGATGTTCATGCGCACGGTGCTGGCGCTGTTCTGCGGCGGCTTCTCCACCTTCGCACTGCTCTATTGCGTGCAGCCGATGATGCCGATCCTCTCCCACGAGTTTTCCATCAACGCGGCGCAGAGCAGCCTGATCCTTTCGGTTTCCACGGCGACGCTCGCCATCGGCCTGCTGATCACCGGCCCGCTTTCCGATGCGCTCGGGCGTAAACCCGTGATGGTCGCGGCGCTGTCCGCCGCCGCGCTGTTCACCATTGCCAGCGCGCTGATGCCGACCTGGCAGGGCGTGCTGGTGACGCGCGCGCTGGTCGGGCTTTCCCTCAGCGGGCTCGCGGCCGTGGCGATGACCTACCTCAGCGAGGAAATCCACCCGCAGCACATCGGCCTGGCGATGGGCCTGTACATCGGCGGCAACGCGATCGGCGGGATGTCCGGGCGGCTGATCGCCGGCGTGCTGATCGACTTCGTCAGCTGGCACACGGCGATGCTGGTGATCGGCGTGCTGGCGCTGACGGCGGCCGTGGTGTTCTGGAAGATCCTCCCCGAGTCGCGCAACTTCCGCGCCCGCTCGCTCAACCCGCGCAGCCTGCTGGACGGCTTCACCGTGCATTTCCGCGACGCGGGCCTGCCCTGGCTGTTCCTCGAGGGCTTCCTGCTGATGGGCGCCTTCGTCACGCTGTTCAACTACATCGGCTACCGCCTGCTCGCCGAGCCTTACCACATGAGCCAGGCGCTGGTCGGGCTGCTCTCGGTGGTCTACCTGTCGGGAATCTACAGCTCGGCGCAGATCGGCGCGCTGGCCGACAAGCTGGGCCGCCGCCGGGTGTTCTGGGCGACCATCGTGCTGATGTCGGCTGGTCTCGCACTGACCCTGTTCAGCGCGCTGCCGCTGGTGGTGATCGGCATGCTGACCTTCACCTTCGGCTTCTTCGGCGCGCACTCGGTGGCGAGCAGCTGGATCGGCCGCCGCGCGCCCAAGGCCAAGGGCCAGGCGTCGTCGCTGTACCTGTTCAGCTACTACATCGGCTCCAGCGTCGCCGGCACCCTCGGCGGGATGTTCTGGCACGCGGCGGGCTGGAACGGCATCGGCCTGTTCATCGGTACGCTGCTGATGATCGCCCTGGGCGTGGCCATCCACCTGGCGCGCCTGCCGGTGCTGCCGGGCAACCGCAACGGCTGATCGGCAGCGCAACGCAAAACGCCCGGCAGACGCCGGGCGTTTTCGTTTCAGCATCCCCTCGATGTGGAGGGGGAACGCTCAGGTGTGGTACTGCGCGGACAGCTCGTGCACCGCCTCGAAGAACGCCCGCGCGTTCTCCGGATCGACTTCCGGGGTGATGCCGTGGCCGAGGTTGAACACCTGCCCCTCGCCGTGGCCGTAGCGGGCGAGGATGCGCCCGACCTCGGCGCGGATCGCCGCCGGGTTGGCGTAGAGCACGCTCGGGTCCATGTTGCCCTGCAGCGCCACCTTGCCGCCGACGCGGGCGCGGGCACTGCCGATATCGCAGGTCCAGTCCAGGCCGAGGGCCTCGGCGCCGCTGTCGGCCATCGACTCCAGCCACAGGCCGCCGCCCTTGGTGAACAGGATCACCGGCACGCGGCGGCCGTCGTGTTCGCGGATCAGCCCATCGACGATCTGCTTCATGTAGGCCAGGGAGAATTCCTGGTAGGCCGCCGCCGACAGGCTGCCGCCCCAGGAATCGAAGATCTGCACGGCCTGCGCGCCGGCCCTGATCTGCCCGTTGAGGTAGGCGGTGACCGAGCGCGCCAGCTTGTCGAGCAGCGCGTGCATGGCCTGCGGGTTGTCGTAGAGCATCGCCTTGGATTTGCGGAAGTCCTTCGACGAGCCGCCTTCGACCATGTAGGTCGCCAGCGTCCAGGGGCTGCCGGAGAAGCCGATCAGCGGCACGCGGCCGTTCAGCTCGCGGCGGATGTTGCGCACCGCGTCCATCACGTAGCCCAGGTTCTGTTCCGGCTCGGGAATCGGCAGCGCCTCGATGTCGGCCATCGAACTGACGACCTTCTTGAAGCGCGGGCCTTCGCCGGTCTCGAAGTACAGGCCCTGGCCCATGGCATCGGGAATGGTGAGGATGTCGGAGAAGAGAATCGCCGCGTCCAGCTGCGGGTAGCGGTCCAGGGGCTGGATAGTGACCTCGCAGGCCAGCTCGGGGTTCTTCATCAGGTTGACGAAGTTGCCGGCCTTGGCGCGCGTGGCGCGGTACTCGGGCAGGTAGCGGCCGGCCTGACGCATCATCCATACCGGGGTAACGTCCACCGGTTGCTTGAGCAGGGCACGCAGGAAGCGATCGTTCTTCAGGACAGTCATGGGGTCATCCGGGAAAAAAGTGCGGGCATTTTCGCAGAGCGCAGGGCAAAAGGCACGGCGGGTGCCGTGCCTTTGCGTTACGCGGTATCGGGTTCAGTGTACGGCGGCAGCCGCCAGGGCCTTGCGCCGGCGACCTTCGGCGTCCGCGGTGCGCATGGCGCCGAGAACGGTCTGGGCGTCGACCGGGAAAGGTTCGTTGTGGATGCTCTCCCCCACCGCGCAGGCCAGCTCGGCGGCGCGCAGTAGGTAGGCATCGTCGACGTCGTGCAGGCCGATGTCGGCCAGGGTCACCGGCAGGCCGATGGCGATGCAGAAGTCGTAGACCTCATCGATCTGCGCCGGCGCGCTGTCGCGCAGCATGAGCATGCTAAGAACGCCGAAGGCGACCTTCTCGCCGTGCCAGTAGGCGTGGGTTTCCGGCAGCGCGGTGAAGCCGTTGTGGATCGCGTGCGCCGCCGCCAGGCCGCCACTCTCGAAGCCGAGACCGGAAAGCAGGGTGTTGGCCTCGATGATGTGTTCCAGCGCCGGCGTCACCACCTGCTGGCGGCACGCCTGCAGCGCCAGCGGGCCGTATTCGAGCAGGGTGTCGTAGCACAGCCGTGCGAGGGCGAAGGCGGTACGCGGGCCGGGGCGACCGGTCATGTTGGCGGCCCCGCGGATGCGGCAATCCTCGGCCTCGAACCAGGTCGCCATGGCGTCGCCCATGCCGGCGACGAGGAAACGCGCCGGAGCCTGGGCGATCACCTGGCTGTCCACCAGCACCAGATCGGGATTGCGCGGCAGCACCAGGTAGCGCTTGAACGCCCCCTCGGCGGTGTAGATCACCGACAGCGCGCTGCACGGCGCATCGGTGGAAGCTAGGGTCGGTACCACGGCCATCGGCAGGCCGAGCTCGTGGGCCAGCGCCTTGGCGGTGTCGAGCGCCTTGCCGCCGCCGATGCCGACGATCGAGTCCGGACGGCGCGCCTCGGCGAGGCCGACCAGCCGGCCGATTTCCTCGTCGCAGCATTCGCCGGTGAAGCGCACCCGGTGGAAATCGATGTGTTCGCTGGCGGAGGCGTCGAGTTGCGCGCCGAGGTTGTCGTCGGCAAAGGGATCGAGCAACGCCAGGCTGCTGCCGCCGAATCGGGCGAGCTCTTCACCGAGTTGCGCGAGCGCGCCCCGACCCTGGACGTAACGCGAGGGGAAAATGGCGGTGGTGAGCATGGCGAGACTCCTGGACAACGGGGGATGTCGTCACTCTAGGGGAACGCCGCTGGCGGGGTTTTGCGTCAGGTCAGCTTGGCGCGGCATCGCGTCGCGCCTGCTGCCGAAAGGGCGCGAGCTGAGCGCTCGCGCCGCGCGGGATCACACTTCCAGGTAGTCGAGGATGCCCTCGGCGGCCTGGCGACCCTCGAAGATCGCGGTCACCACCAGGTCGGAACCGCGAACCATGTCGCCACCGGCGAAGATCTTCGGGTTGCTGGTCTGGTGCTTGAACTGCGACTGCTCGGGAGCGATCACCCGGCCCTGGCTGTCGGTGCGGATGTCGAACTGCTCGAACCACGGCGCCGGGCTCGGGCGGAAGCCGAAGGCGATGACCACGGCGTCGGCCGGCAGGACTTCCTCGGAACCCGGGATCGGTTCCGGGCTGCGACGACCGCGGGCGTCCGGCTCGCCGAGACGGGTCTCGACCACCTTCACACCTTCCACCTTGTCCTCGCCGACGATGGCGATGGGCTGACGGTTGAAGAGGAACTTCACGCCCTCCTCCTTGGCGTTCTTCACTTCCTTGCGCGAGCCGGGCATGTTCTCGGCGTCGCGACGGTAGGCGCAGGTCACGGCCTTGGCGCCCTGGCGGATCGAGGTGCGGTTGCAGTCCATCGCGGTATCGCCGCCACCGAGCACCACCACGCGCTTGCCCTTCATGTCGACGAAGTCCTCGGGGGACTTCTCGAAGCCCAGGTTGCGGTTGACGCTGGCGATGAGGAAGTCGAGCGCGTCGTGGACGCCTGGCAGGTCTTCGCCGGGGAACCCGCCCTTCATGTAGGTGTAGGTGCCCATGCCCATGAACACCGCGTCGTACTCGGCGAGCAGCTCGTCGATGCTGACGTCCTTGCCCACCTCGGTGTTCAGGCGGAATTCGATGCCCATGCCGGTGAAGACTTCGCGGCGATTGCTCAGCACGCTCTTCTCCAGCTTGAACTCGGGGATGCCGAAGGTCAGCAGGCCGCCGATTTCCGGGTTCTTGTCGAACACCACCGGGGTCACGCCGTTGCGCACCAGCACGTCGGCACAGCCCAGGCCGGCAGGGCCGGCGCCGATCACCGCGACGCGCTTGCCGGTCGGCTTGACCTTGGACATGTCCGGACGCCAGCCCATGGCGAAGGCGGTATCGGTGATGTACTTCTCCACCGAGCCGATGGTGACCGCGCCGAAGCCATCGTTCAGGGTGCAGGCGCCTTCGCACAGGCGGTCCTGCGGGCACACACGGCCGCAGACTTCGGGCAGCGTGTTGGTCTGGTGCGAGAGTTCGGCGGCGGCGAGGATGTTGCCTTCCGAAACCAGCTTCAGCCAGTTCGGGATGTAGTTGTGCACCGGGCACTTCCACTCGCAATACGGGTTGCCGCAACCCAGGCAACGGTGCGACTGATCGGCGGCCTGCTGCGGTTTGAACAGGTCGTAGATCTCGACGAATTCCTTCTTGCGCTGACGCAGCAGCTTCTTCTTCGGATCCTTGCGGCCGACCTCGATGAACTGGAAGTCGTTGTTCAGACGTTCAGTCATTTCAAAACCTCTTTTCAGCAGCGCCGAACCTGGGCCGCGCTGCGAGACGATCACGGTGAGCCGGCAAGCCCCGACGGGGGCTTGCCGCTTGAAGCGGCGTTCTTATTGCGGGTTCGCCCGGGTGCTGGAAAGCAGCGAACCAAGGCTCGCCGCCTTCGGCTTGACCAGCCAGAACTTGCGCAGGTAGTCGTCCAGGTTTTCCGAAAGGTTGCGTCCCCAGGCACTGCCGGTTTCCTGCACGTACTCGGCGAGCACGCGCTGCAGGTGGCTGCGGTAGGCTTCCATCGGTTCGTTGTTGATCCGCTGGATTTCCACCAGCTCGTGGTTCACCCGGTCGACGAAGGTGTTGTCCATGTCGAGCACGTAGGCGAAGCCACCGGTCATGCCGGAGCCGAAGTTGTAGCCGGTCTTGCCAAGAACGCAGATGAAACCGCCGGTCATGTATTCGCAGCAGTGATCGCCGGTGCCTTCCACGACCGCATGCGCGCCGGAGTTACGCACGCCGAAGCGCTCGCCCGCGGTGCCGGCGGCGAACAGCTTGCCGCCGGTGGCGCCGTACAGGCAGGTGTTGCCGATGATCGCCGACTCCTGGCTCTTGAACGCGCTGCCCTTCGGCGGCGTGATCACCAGTTGGCCACCGGTCATGCCCTTGCCGACGTAGTCGTTGGCGTCGCCTTCGAGGTACAGGTTCAGGCCGCCGGCGTTCCACACGCCGAAGCTCTGCCCTGCGGTGCCTTTGAAGCGGAAGGTCAGTGGCGCCGAGACCATGCCCTGGTTGCCGTGACGGCGGGCGATCTCACCGGAAATCCGCGCGCCGATGGAGCGGTCGCAGTTGCAGATGTCCAGCTCGAACTCGCCGCCGAGCTTGTCGGAAATCGCCGGCATGGCCATTTCCACCATGCGCTCGGCGAGCAGACCCTGGTCGAACGGCGGGTTCTTCTCCACCTGGCAGAACTGCGGTTTGTCGGCCGGGATATGCTCGCTGCCCAGCAGTGGGGACAGGTCGAGCTGCGCCTGCTTGTCGGTTTCGCCCGGCAGCATTTCCAGCAGATCGGTACGCCCGATCAGCTCGCCGAGGCTGCGCACGCCCAGCTTGGCCAGCCACTCGCGGGTTTCCTCGGCGATGAAGGTGAAGAAATTCACCACCATGTCGACGGTGCCGATGAAGTGGTCCTTGCGCAGCTTGTCGTTCTGCGTGGCGACGCCGGTGGCGCAGTTGTTCAGGTGGCAGATACGCAGGTACTTGCAGCCCAGCGCGATCATCGGCGCGGTGCCGAAGCCGAAGCTCTCGGCACCGAGGATGGCCGCCTTGATCACGTCGAGGCCGGTCTTCAGACCGCCGTCGGTCTGCACCCGGACCTTGCCGCGCAGGTCGTTGCCGCGCAGGGTCTGGTGGGTTTCGGCGAGGCCGAGTTCCCACGGCGAGCCGGCGTACTTGATCGAGGTGATCGGCGAGGCGCCGGTGCCGCCGTCGTAGCCGGAGATGGTGATCAGGTCGGCGTAGGCCTTGGCCACGCCGGCGGCGATGGTGCCTACGCCCGGCTCGGCCACCAGCTTCACCGAGACCAGCGCCTTCGGGTTGACCTGCTTGAGGTCGAAGATCAGCTGGGCCAGATCCTCGATCGAGTAGATGTCATGGTGCGGCGGCGGCGAGATCAGCGTCACACCAGGCACCGCATAGCGCAGCTTGGCGATCAGGCCATTGACCTTGCCGCCCGGCAGTTGACCGCCCTCGCCCGGCTTGGCGCCCTGGGCGACCTTGATCTGCAGCACTTCGGCGTTGACCAGGTACTCCGGGGTGACGCCGAAGCGGCCGGTGGCGACCTGCTTGATCTTCGAGCTTTTCACCGTGCCGTAACGGGCCGGGTCCTCGCCGCCCTCGCCGGAGTTGGAGCGCCCGCCCAGGCGGTTCATCGCCTCGGCCAGGGCCTCGTGGGCTTCCGGCGACAACGCGCCGAGGGAAATCCCGGCGGCGTCGAAGCGCTTGAAGATCGACTCCAGCGGTTCGATTTCCTCGAGCGTCAGCGGGGCGTCGGCGAGCTTGACCTTGAGCAGGTCACGCAGCATCGACACCGGACGGCTGTCGACCAGCGCGGTGTATTCCTTGAACTTGGCGAAATCGCTCTGCTGCACGGCGGCCTGCAGGGTGTTCACCACGTCCGGGTTGTAGGCGTGGTACTCGCCGCCGTAGACGAACTTGAGCAACCCGCCCTGCTGGATCGCCCGGCGGTTGTTCCAGGCCTCCTGCGCGAGCAGTTTCTGTTCGGCTTCGATATCGACGAAACGCGCACCCTTGATGCGGCTGGACACGCCACGGAAGCTCAGCGCTACCACTTCGTCGGACAGGCCGACCGCTTCGAACAGCTGCGCGCCACGGTAGGAAGCGACGGTGGAGATGCCCATCTTCGAGAGGATCTTCAGCAGCCCCTTGGAGATGCCCTTGCGGTAGTACTTGAAGACTTCGTAGAGGTCGCCGAGCACTTCGCCGGTGCGGATCAGGTCGCCGAGCACTTCGTAGGCGAGGAACGGGTAGACCGCCGTCGCGCCGAAGCCCAGCAGCACGGCGAAATGGTGCGGATCGCGCGCGGTGGCGGTCTCGACCATGATGTTGCAGTCGCAGCGCAGGCCTTTCTCGGTCAGCCGGTGGTGCACCGCGCCGACCGCCAGCGAGGCGTGCGCCGGCAGCTTGCCGGGGGCGATGTGGCGATCGGTGAGGATCAGCAGCACCTTGCCGCCACGCACGGCTTCCTCGGCCTGATCGGCGATGTTGCGCACGGCGGCTTCCAGCCCGATCGACTCGTCGTAGTTGAGGTCGATGATCTGGCGCTCGAAGCCGGGGCGTTCGAGGGTCATGATCGTCCGCCACTTGGCCGGCGACAGGATCGGCGTGCTGAGGATCGCCCGGTTGGCGTGGGACGCGTCCTCTTCGAAGATGTTGCTCTCGGCGCCCAGGCAGGTTTCCAGGGACATCAC
Source organism: Pseudomonas sp. UBA6310 (assembly GCF_002438225.1). Lineage (NCBI taxonomy): Bacteria > Pseudomonadati > Pseudomonadota > Gammaproteobacteria > Pseudomonadales > Pseudomonadaceae > Pseudomonas > Pseudomonas sp. UBA6310. The sequence goes on from NZ_DJTK01000074.1 coordinate 83,443, forward strand.
GATGGCTTCGCGCAGCGGGTCGATCGGCGGGTTGGTGACCTGCGCGAACTGCTGGCGGAAGTAGTCGTAGGTCGAGCGCACGCGTTTGGACAGCACCGCCATCGGCGTGTCGTCGCCCATCGAGCCGACCGCTTCCTGGCCCTGCTCGGCGAGCGGGCGCAGCACCTGGTCACGCTCCTCGAAGGTGACCTGGAACATCTTCATGTATTGCTTGAGGTGGTCGCTGTCGTAGAACGGCGAGCCGTGGTCGTGGTCGTCCAGCGTCGCCTGGATGCGCAGCGCGTTCTCGCGCAGCCAGCGCTTGTAGGGGTGGCGCGACTTCAGGCGGCTGTCGATGTCGTCGGTCTGCAGGATCTGCCCGGTCTCGGTATCCACTGCAAAGATCTGCCCCGGGCCGACGCGGCCCTTGGCGATGACGTCCTCGGGCTGGTAGTCCCACACGCCGATTTCCGAGGCGAGGGTGATGTAGCCGTTCTTGGTGGTCACCCAGCGCGCCGGGCGCAGGCCGTTGCGGTCGAGCAGGCACACGGCATGGCGGCCATCGGTCAGCACCACGCCGGCCGGGCCATCCCAGGGTTCCATGTGCATGGAGTTGTATTCATAGAAACCGCGCAGGTCGGAATCCATGGTCTCGACGTTCTGCCAGGCCGGCGGAATGATCATGCGCAGGCCGCGGAACAGGTCCATGCCGCCGGTGACCAGCAGCTCGAGCATGTTGTCCATGCTCGAGGAGTCGGAACCGACGCGGTTGACCAGCGGGCCGAGTTCGTCGAGGTCGGCGATCGCCTCGTTGGCGAACTTGGTACGCCGCGCCAGCGCCCAGTTGCGGTTGCCGGTGATGGTGTTGATCTCGCCGTTGTGGGCGAGGAAGCGGAACGGCTGAGCCAGCGGCCATTTCGGCAGTGTGTTGGTGGAGAAACGCTGGTGGAACACGCAGATCGCGGTCTTCAGGCGCTCGTCGCTGAGGTCCGGGAAGAACGCCGCCAGGTCGGCGGGCATCATCAGGCCCTTGTAGATGATGGTGCGCGGCGAAAAGCTGCAGATGTAGTGATCGGTGTCCTCGGCGTTGGCCACGGAAGAACGGCGACGCGCGGAGAACAGTTTGACCGCGAAGGTTTCGTCCGAGAGCCCTTCGCCCCCGATGAACACCTGCTCGATCTGCGGCAGACGCTCAAGCGCGAGACGGCCGAGCACGCTCGGGTCGATCGGCACCTTGCGCCAGCCGACCAGCTGCAGGCCGGCGGCGAGAATCTCGCGGTTCATGTTCTCGCGAGCGGCTTCGGCGCGGGCCGGGTCCTGGTTGAAGAAGACCATGCCGACCGCGTATTGCTGCGGCAACTCGACGGCGAAATGCTCGCGCGCCATCTCGCGCAGGAACAGGTCAGGTTTCTGTATGAGCAGGCCACAGCCGTCGCCTGTCTTGCCGTCGGCGTTGATGCCGCCACGGTGGGTCATGCAGGTCAACGCTTCAATGGCGGTTTGCAACAGATCGTGGCTCGCCTCGCCCTGCATGTGAGCGATCAGGCCGAAGCCACAGTTATCCTTGAACTCATCAGGATGATACAGACCTGCTTTCATAGGGACTCTCACCAGGCTGCCTTCTATAACAAGGCAAAAATGCTTTCAAATACAATCAGTTACCGAACGCGCAGGACGAGTCGCCAGCTTTGCGCAGGCAAAGGGAGGTCATTGTACATATCCACTCTGACGCTCACAAATCGTTAGTGGCGTGGCAGTGAATTTTAATGTCGCAATAACGTAGGAATAAGGCGACGGGCCGTGATAGCGGCCGCCGCCTCTAGCCGCCAGGAATCAGCGCGAAGCGCCCATTTCCTGCTGGATGCTGGCGAAGGTTTTCGGCCATGGTTTGCCGGCCTGAACCTTGGCCGGCAGCGTCTTGATCGCCGCCTGCGCCGCCGTGCGGGAGGGGAAGCTGCCATAGGTCACCACGTAGAGTGGCTTGCCCTGGAAGACCTTCTTGAAATACCGGTACTGATCGCCGTTCGCCCGAACGAACGCCTGCGCACTGCTCTCCGACGCCGAACCGAGGATCTGCACGGTGAACGCCGTTGCCGGCTGGGCCCGATACCAGTCCGCGCCCGGCGCTGCCGCAGTCGCCACCGCTGCAGGCTTGTCAACCTTCGCCGTGGTGGGCGCCGCAGGCTTGGTTGCCGCAGGCGGGTTGGACGCCGCGGCGGCGGGCGGCGTGGACTTGGGCTGCGTTACCGGAGCCGGGCTCGCGGTTGGCGCGGTCACTACCGGCGGCGCAGCGGCAACCGGCGGTGCAGGTACGGCGGCGATAGGCGCTGCAGCGCCCGGCTCGGGCAACGGGGCCGGACCGGGAACTTCGGCAGCCGCCTCGTCGCCATCTTCCGTAGCCGCCGCCTGAGCGAGCGGGCTGCGAATGACCGGCTGAGCCTCACCCACCAGCGGCAACGGCAGCGGCTGGGAAGACCCCGAGAACTCGACGGCAGGATTGCCTTCCTGCGATGCCCCCTGCTGCGCCTGCCCGGCAGGAGTGCCTGCCGACTGATCCTGAGGCGCCTGCGCAACGCCAGGAGCGGGTTCGCCAGGGGTCTTGCCGCCCTGCCCCTGCATCAGCCAGGCGGCGAGGACACCCACGAACACCACGACGAGGGCCAGAAGATGCTTCTTCGGCAACTTGAATGCGAAACCGGCGCGCTTGCCCGAGCCGCGCTGCGCCAGCATGGCCTCGATCAACGTCTCGCGCGCCACCTGGTTAATCGCACCCGGCCAACCTTCGGACTGGGCGTGGATATCGGCGATCTGATCGTCCGAGAGGACTTCGATCCCCTGCCCGGCGCCCTCGAGGCGGCGAGCGAGGTAGGCGCGGGTCTCCTCCTCTTCGTAGGGTTGCAACTCGATGACGTGGAAGCACTCTTCCCCGCCGTCGCCCAGATCATCCAGACGCGCGATCAGCGAAGGCTCGCCGAACAGGAACACGTGGGCGCGACCGTCGGCATTGCCCTGCGCCAGCGCCAGCAGGGCCTCGAGCGCATCCGGCTTGAGCGCTTCGGCATCGTCCACGAGCAGATAGACTTCCTGCCCGGTCAGCCCCAGCTGCACCACCTGCGACTGGATAGAGCGGGCATCGGCGGCCTGCATGCCCAGTCCCTGGGCAACCTGCCGCAACAGGCTGGCCGCATCCTCTGCGCCACGCGCGGAAACCACCACGCTGAGCACGCTCTGCTTGTTGGTACTGGCGACCAGAGCCTGGCGCAAGAGGGTCTTGCCACTGCCTTCAGGCCCACTGACCACCAGAAGCAGCTGGCTGTAACGCGCGAGGTGATGAAGCTGCCCCAACACCGGCTTGCGCTGGGCAGCGAAGAACTTGAACCCCGGCACCCGCGGTGCGAAAGGGTCGTGGCTGAACTGGTAAAAACCTAGAAACGCTTCATCGGCATGCAAACTGGTCATGAGCTCTCATTGTTCTCCGAGCTGGCCCACCAGGGCGCGGTAATTCGCGCTCAGGGTGGCGTGCAAAGTCTCATCAGGATAATCCGCCGTAACCACGGCTTCCCCCATCCGCTTCAGCAATACAAGGCGCAACTGCCCATCGAGAACCTTCTTGTCGACGGCCATGTGCTGGAGGAAATCGGCTGGGGTCATCTCTTCGGGCGGCACCACCGGCAGGCCTGCCCCTTGGAACAGGCGAATCCCGCGATCGCGATCCTCTGTGGAAATCCAGCCCAGGCGCCGCGACATTTCCAGGGCCATCACCGTGCCTGCGGACACGGCCTCGCCGTGCAGCCAGGCGCCGTAGCCCTTGTGGGTCTCGATGGCATGGCCAAAGGTGTGGCCCAGATTGAGGGTGGCACGAACGCCGGCCTCACGCTCGTCCGCGCCGACGATACGAGCCTTCGCCGCACAGGATTGCTCGATGGCGTACGTCAGCGCCTGCTGGTCGAGCGAACGCAGCGCATCCATATGCTCCTCCAGCCAGGCCAGGAAACCCTCGTCGCAGATCAGGCCGTACTTGATGACCTCGGCCAGGCCGGCGGAAAGCTCGCGCGGCGGCAGCGTGGTCAGCGTCGAGGTATCGATGAGCACGGCATTGGGCTGATAGAAGGCGCCGATCATGTTCTTCCCGAGCGGATGATTGATCCCGGTTTTCCCGCCTACGGATGAATCGACCTGGGACAGCAGCGTGGTCGGCACCTGGATGAAATCGACGCCGCGCTGATAGCAGGCCGCTGCAAAACCAGCCATATCGCCGATCACGCCTCCACCCAAGGCGATCACCGTGCAACGGCGATCGTGCCGGGCGGAAAGCAGACCGTCGAAAATCAGCTGCAAGGTTTCCCAGGTCTTGAACGCCTCCCCATCGGGAAGAACGATGGCTGTCTGTGCGTAGGCAGCCAGTGCACGCTGCACCGATTCGAGATAAAGCGGCGCGATCGTCTCGTTGGTAACGATCGCCACCTTCTTGCCCGCAACATGACGGGCGAACAGTTCGCCCTGAGTGATGAGCCCGGCGCCAACGTAGATGGGATAACTGCGATCAGCGAGGTCGACGTGAAGAGTCTGCATGAGGCCCCCGTAAAAAAGGCCAATAGGATAGCGCATCCGGCCGGAGTTTAATCCGGCCTCAACGCCTGCAAGCGCTCGAGTATTTCCTGAACGACCATCCGCGGCGGGCGCTGGTCGGTTTCGATGACGATATCGGCAATCTCCCGATAAAGCGGATCCCGAACGGCCATCAGTTCTCGGAGCACCTTGCCAGGGTCGGAAGTGCGCAGAAGCGGACGATTCCGATCCCGCGCCGTACGGTTCAACTGCTGCGCAACTGAGGTGAACAGATAAACGACATCGCCCCCAGCCTTAAGGACGGCGCGATTGTCATCACGCAGCACCGCTCCGCCGCCTGTCGCCAGCACCACGCCATTGAGCTCGCAGAGTTCCGCAAGCATCGAGCGCTCCCGCTCGCGGAAGCCCGGCTCGCCCTCGACATCGAAAATCCAGGGTATGTTGGCACCACAGCGCTGCTCGATTTCCTTGTCGGAATCCTTGAAGGGAAGTCGCAGCTCTTTGGCCAGAAGCCGCCCGATGGTGCTTTTCCCAGCCCCCATCGGGCCAACCAGAATCAGATTGCGCACAGCATCAACGACCCACTGCAATAGCCTGATTGTTCATGATGCGCGGGGTGAGAAAGACCAGCAGCTCGGATTTGGAGTCCTGCACGGTGTCGCGACGGAACAGTCGTCCGAGGTAAGGCAGGTCACCCAGGAAAGGCACTTTCTCGGTGCTCTTGGTTTGAGTATTGGAAAACACGCCGCCTATTACGATCGTTTCGCCATCACTGACGAGCACCTTGGCATTGACTTCGTTCTTGTTGATGGCGGGAACACCATTTGACGCCTCCGCATTGGTGAAGTCAGGCGCATCCTTGTTCACCTTCACTTCCATGATCACCCGATTGTCGGGGGTAATCTGCGGAGTGACTTCCAGCGATAGCGCTGCTTCTTTAAACGAGGTACTGGTGGCACCGCTGGAGCTTGCTTCCTGATAAGGCACTTCAGCGCCCTTGAGGATGCGAGCGGTTTCCTTGTCGGAAGTAACGACCTTGGGCTGGGATACGATTTCGCCGTTACCGGTCGCTTCCATAGCGGAAAGCTGCAGGTCCAAAATCACGTTGTTCGTAATGAAGCCAATACCTATCCCGGAAGTGCTGTTGCTAGCGCCCAAATCGACAAATGGGACAGGGCTACTGCTGGAGCTAGAGCCAGCGCCCGAGCCAGAGCTACTCGTAGGCAATGTGCACCCACCGGCAAAGGGACCACATCCGCCCGTCCCACTCTCATCGATACCAATGTTTCCGTTCTGCCCGTAGCCCGTCCAGTTGCCCTTGTTCAAGGCACCGCCCCAGCGAACGCCCAGCGCCTTATCGTAATCAACGTTTGCCTCGACGATCCGCGCCTCGATCATGACCTGCCGTACGGGGATATCCAGTTGGGTAACGATTCGACGAAGCTCATCCAGACGCTCTTGGGTCTGATAGGCAATGATGTTGTTGGTGCGATCGTCCACGGTGATCGAACCACGCTCGGGCGTGGAAGCAGCGCCTGCTTCGGAACTGGTTACCGACTGGAACAGTTTGGCGATGTCAGACGCCTTGGCGTAGTTCACCTGGATCAAATCCCGACGTAGCGGAGCCAGTTCGGCGATTTGTTTTTGCGACTCCAACTCCTGGCGCTCCCGAGCCGCGATCTCATCGGCCGGCGCGACCAGAAGCACGTTACCGATTTGACGTTTGTCCAGACCCTTGGTCTTCAACACCAGATCAAGCGCCTGATCCCAGGGCACGTTCTGCAACCGAAGTGTGATGCTGCCCTGAACCGTATCGCTGGCCACGAGGTTCAAATCGGTGAAGTCGGCAATCAGCTGAAGCACCGAACGAACGTCGATATCCTGAAAGTTAAGGGACAGTTTTTCACCCGAGTAGGTGAATCTATCGCTCTTACGCTGCTCAACCTCTTCTTTTGCCAGCGGTTTGATACTGATGGTCAGCTTGTTATCAGTCTGATACGCAAGATAATCGTAAAAACCCGTAGGCTCGATATTGATGCTGGTTTGGCCGCCCTGGGTACTCGCACTTACAAACTGAACGGGAGTTGCGAAATCCTTGACATCCAGTCGCACTCGTAGCGACTCGGGCAGTTGGGTATTCGCGAAGTCCAGGCGAATTTTGCCGCCCTGCTCCTGAATGTTCGGACTTACCGTTGGATCGGAGAGTGCAATAACCACATTCCCTTCGCCCTGATCACCACGCTGGAAATCGATCCCGCTGATGGCCTTACCGGCCGGAGCGAAGGTTTTCGAGACAGGCGTAGCAGGCGCTTTGGGGCTGACAGGCGCCTGGACGGCGACCGGCTGAGGAACGGGAGCACCAAGAGCCCCTTCACCCACCACGACATACAGGTTATTGCCTTCAGCACGGGTGCTGTAGGGCACGAGAGTCGCCAGATTGACGATGAGACGCGTGCGGTCCTTCACCTCGACGACAGTGACGCTTCGCGCGTTGCCTACGCCGAGTTCCTTGTTCTTGGCACCCAGCTTACTGCTGACACCGGGCAGATCGAGCGCAATACGGGCCGGTTGTTCGATGGTGTAACCGCGCGGAACTGGAACAGGCTCGTCAAAGGACAACTTCAGCTCGACACGATTGCCCGGCAACGCCGCGACATCCAAACCCTGGAGATTGGCCGCCAACACTTCAGGCGCAATCAGAGCCGCCAACATTGATAGAGCTAGGCGCGAAAGTTTGCTGTTCATTCTCTGATTCCGTTGTGCTGACTGGCAATAATTCTTCATGTCCCTGTCCCTATGAGCGTTCTTTTAGGGCCAGGCTACGCGGCCTTTCCAACCAGCCACCCTCTCCGTCTGGAACGACTTCCACAACTTCGATCGCGTTCTCGTTGATGGCCACAATCCGTCCGTTGTTTCTGCCGAGGTAGTCCCCGACACGAATTCGATGGACCCCACCGGCGCCCCGCACCAAGGCAAACATCCCACCCTCGTTGGAAAGCGTGCCGACCATCTCGAACGTTTCGATATTGAAGCCTTCAAGGAACTGCTTGACCCGTGTTTCGTCCGGCTTGATGTCCTTGGAGCCCTTCTGCTGCCGAGCCAGATCGATCTTCACCGGGGGCTGGAATGGACTGCGCATGGCGGCGGCGCTGTAGGTGAAGGCCTCGTACGGCTGAAATTTGGGCAACGGCTCGATCGAGCCCTTCGGTCTCGCGCGAACCTCGTCCATGTAGCTCTGCAAATCGCTGAAGTCGTTGCTGACACCGCAACCCGCCAGAACCAGCACCAGAGCGGTGCCTACAACAAGATGGGCGCTTCTCATTTCTGCACCCCGGTCTCGTTGTAACGATAGGTCTTGGCCAAGATGCTCATGCGCAACTTGTTGGGGCTGGCAGCGTTAACCGGCTTGATGTCGAAATCGTGCAACGTGACGATCCGCGGCAAGCTGGCGACACCGCTCACGAACGTCGCCAAATCGTGATAAGCGCCCACTACCGTAATTTGTATGGGAAGTTCGATATAGAACTGCTGCGCGGCCTCCGGAAGCAATTTGATCTCCTCGAATTCCAGCCCGCTGCCCAGCCCGGTACGCGTAATGTCCTCAAGCAGGCCAGGGACTTCGGTATCGCTGGGCAACTGCCTGAGCAGGGCGCCGAAGGAAACTTCCATTTCCTTCATTTGCTCCTTGTAGGCTTCTAGGTTGGCGGACTGGAATGCCTTGCTGGAGAACTGCTCCTTCAACGTCAGCTCTTCGCTACGCTGCTGATCGAGATCAGCCTGAAGATCCTTGAGATGGAAGTTGTAACCAAGCGCCAGAACCGCAACCAGGAGCAGGAAACAGGCTATCGCCTTGACTGGCGCCGGCCATGAACCCAGGTTGTTCAAATCCAGATCGCCCAGATCCACCTTGCGCAAACTAGCCAGGGAATCGGCAAGACTCATTTCGCGGCTCCTTCCACATCAGCTTTCGGCTGGGTCTGCTGCACCGTCAGCTGGAAGACGTTCGCCTGGTCAACTTCCCCGGCGGTCACAGCCTTTACTTCCGTGAGGTTAGGCGCCGTGAGCCATTGCGAGGAATCCAGATTGCGCATCAGGTTGGAGACCCGATTGTTGGATTCAGCAGCCCCGGTGATAGCGATCGTCGAGCCGTTCATTCTCAGCTCGGTGAAATACACACCTTCCGGCAACGTACGAACAAGCTGATCGAACACTCGACCGATGATCGGACGATTTCCCTGCAGGTCCTGAATGATCTTCATCCGCTCGAGCAGTTGCTGGCGGCGGGTCCTCAGCTCTCTGATCTCCGCGATCCTTGCATCAAGCAGGGAGATTTCCGTGCGCACATAGTCGTTGCGGGCACGCTGGTTCTCTATCGCGGAATCCAGATACTGGGAGGCCAGAAAGACCGCGCCACCAGCCACCAACAAGACACCACCCAAGGTAACGAGGAAGCGCTGCTTGCGCTCTTCGCGAAGCTGCTCGCGCCAAGGAAGTAAGTTGATCCGTGCCATGTCAGTCGAAACTCCTCATCGCCAGACCGCAGGCGATCATCAACGCCGGCGCATCACTGGCCAGGGCACCCGCGTTGACTTTGCCGCTCAGGGCCATATCGGCGAAGGGGTTGGCAACCAGCGTCTGAGTGCCGATTTTCTGCTGGATCAAACGATCCAGATCGGGAATGGAGGCAGTGCCACCGGCCAACATGATGTAGTCGACGTCGTTGAACTGACCCGCGGCGAAGAAGAACTGCAGGGAGCGGGAAACCTGCTGGACCACGGCCTCCTTGAACGGCAGCAACACTTCGCTTTCGTAGTCATCCGGAAGGCCGCCCTGCTTCTTGGCAAGGCCGGCTTCCTCTACCGACAGGCCATAGCGACGCTGGATTTCCTCGGTCAGCTGGCGCCCACCGAAAAGCTGCTCACGGGTATAGATGGTGCGGCCATTGTGCAGCACGCTGAGGGTGGTCATGGTGGCGCCGATGTCCACCACGGCAACGGTCATCTCGTCCCGTTCGCCCCCCAGTTGCTCGGCGAGAAGACCATAGGCACGCTCCAGCGCATAGGCTTCGACGTCCACGACCTTGGCCGTGAGACCGGCCAACGCCAGCGCCGCCTCACGGACCTCGACGTTCTCCTTGCGGCAAGCAGCCAGCAGCACTTCAACCCGCTCGGGATTGCGTACCGAGGTGCCCTGAACTTCGAAATCGATGGCAACTTCTTCCAGCGGATAAGGAATGTACTGATCAGCCTCGATCTTCAGCTGGTTTTCCAACTCGTCATCGTTGAGACCCGATTCCATTTCGATCGTCTTGGTGATGACTGCGGAGCCGGCCACGGCCACTGCAACGGCCTTCACGCCGGTCTTGGCCTTGGCTGTCACACGAGCGAGCGCCTGCCCCACGCCCTCGAGTTCGGCGATGTTCTTTTCCACTACGGCGTTTATCGGGAGCGGCTCGACGGCATAGGCCTCTACTTTGTAGCGGCCACCTGAGCGACTCAGTTCGAGGAGCTTTACCGAGGTCGAGCTGATATCGATCCCCAGCAGCGTATTCGCTTTCTTGGTGAAGAGCCCTAGCACGTCCGATTTCCTATTGGCATCCGCTACTTACGGACTATTTATGTTTTTTCACATTAAATAACAGTCTTGACAGAAGCGCAAATGGCTCCCCGGCAAAAAAACCGCTTATAATGTGAACGGCTTTCCGCTTTCCGCTTCGCCTTCTGCTAACTCATTCTTTTATCTGGAAAACCAAGCATTTGATACGCCTGCTGAAATTCTTCTGGTGGTCTTGCGTAGCCGTTTTCTGTGGCCTTTTGCTTGGTCTCAGTGGCGCCTTTCTTTATCTGAGCCCAACCCTCCCTTCCGTGGACTCACTGCGCAGCATCCAACTGCAGATTCCGCTGCGTGTGTACAGCAGCGACGAGAAGCTGATCGCCGAATTTGGCGAGATGCGGCGTACCCCCATCCAGTTCGCCGACATCCCCAAGGACTTCATCCAGGCCCTCTTATCCGCCGAGGATGACAACTTTGCAAACCATTATGGCGTCGACGTCAGCAGCCTGATGCGCGCCGCCTCTCAACTCTTGAAAACCGGCCATATTCAGAGTGGCGGCAGCACCATCACCATGCAGGTGGCGAAGAACTACTTCCTCACCAGCGAGCGCAGCTTCTCGCGCAAGATCACCGAGATACTGCTCGCGCTGCAGATCGAACGTGAGCTGAGCAAGGACGAAATCCTCGAGCTCTACGTCAACAAGATCTACCTGGGCAATCGCGCCTACGGGATCGAAGCCGCCGCTCAAGTCTATTACGGCAAATCCATCCGAGACTTGAGCCTCGGGCAGATGGCGATGATAGCCGGTCTTCCGAAGGCGCCCTCGCGCTACAACCCACTGATGGACCCGGTGCGCAGCAAGGAGCGGCGCGACTGGATCCTCGGGCGCATGTTCCGCCTCGGCAAGATCGACGAGTCGCGCTACAAGGCCGCACTGGCCGAACCGATCGATGCCCGTTATCACGTGCAGACGCCCGAGCTGGCCGCGCCCTACATCGCGGAAATGGCCCGCGCGGAGATGGTCGGCCGCTTCGGTAGCGCCGCCTACACCGACGGATTCCGCGTCACCACGACCGTGCCGAGCGACCTGCAACTGGCGGCCAACAAGGCGGTGCAGGACGGACTGATCAGCTACGACCAGCGCCACGGCTATCGCGGCCCGGAAACCCGCTACCCGAACATGACCCGCGAGGCCTGGCTCCAGGAACTGCCCAAGTACCGCACGCTGGGGAGTCTCGAGCCGGCAGTGGTCAGCCAGGTGGAGAGCAGCGGCATCCTCGTGCTGACCCGCGACGGGAAAGAGGAAGCCGTCGCCTGGGACAGCATGAAATGGGCCCGCCCGTTCATCAACAGCAACAGCATGGGCGCGCGCCCGCAGAAGCCGGCGGACGTGGTGCAGGTGGGCGACCTTGTTCGCGTACAGCGCCAGGAAGACGGCAGCCTGCGTTTCAGCCAGGTGCCGAGCGCACAGAGCGCGCTGGTCTCGCTGGACCCGAACAACGGCGCCATCCGCGCCCTGGTCGGCGGCTTCGCCTTCGAGCAGAGCAACTACAACCGCGCGGCCCAGGCCAAACGCCAGCCGGGGTCCAGCTTCAAACCCTTCATCTATAGCGCGGCGCTGGACGCTGGCTTCACGCCCGCGAGCCTGGTGAACGACGCACCGATCGTCTTCGTCGACGAGTACCTGGACAAGGTCTGGCGGCCGAAGAACGACACCAATACCTTCCTTGGCCCGATCCGCCTGCGCGAAGCGCTGTACAAGTCGCGTAACCTGGTCTCCATCCGCCTGCTGCAGACCATCGGCATCGACTACGCCCTCAACTACGTCAGTCGCTTCGGCTTCAACAAGCAGGAGCTGCCGCGCAACCTGTCGCTGGCGCTGGGCACGGCCAACCTGACGCCGATGGAAATCGTGACCGGCTGGAGCACCTTCGCCAACGGGGGCTACAAGATCCAGCCCTACCTGATCCAGCGTATCGAGAGCCGCGACGGCGAGGTGCTGTTCACCGCCAACCCGCCGAGCGCAGCAGCGGCCACGCAGGATGCCGAGCCGCGCACCCAGACCGCCGAGGAAGCCACCGGCGGCAGCGGCACGGACGAAGCGAAAGACCCGCAGGCACCCGCCGTCGCCGAGCGCATCGTCGACCCGCGCACCACCTACATCCTTACCAGCATGCTGCAGGACGTGATCAAGCGCGGCACCGGCCGGCGCGCCCTGGCGATGGGACGCGGCGACATCGCCGGGAAGACCGGCACCACCAACGAATCCAAGGACAGCTGGTTCTCCGGCTACAACGCCGATTACGTGACCAGCGTCTGGGCCGGCTTCGACCAGCCGGAGACCCTCGGCCGCAGCGAATTCGGCGGCACCGTGGCATTGCCGATCTGGATGAGCTACATGAGCGCCGCGCTCAAAGGCAAGCCGGAGCACGCGCCGGCGGAACCGGACGGGATCATCTCCCTGCGCGTCGACCCTGTCAGCGGGCGCGCCGCGCCACCGGGATCGCCCGATGCCTACTTCGAGCTGTTCAAGAGCGAGGACTCGCCGCCGCCGATGAGCGAGATCGAGCCCGGTATGAGCGCGCCGGGTAGCCCGTTGCCAAGCGACGAAGCGGCGCCGATCGACCTGTTCTAGAACGCTCCCGACGCAAAAAGAAAACCCCGCCTAGGCGGGGTTTTTCTTCGTTGCCGAAGACTCAACCGAGGAACACGTCATCGACGCTCTTCAGCGGGTAGTGCTTCGGATAAGGCAGCGTGGCGACACCGGTTTCCACGGCGGCCTTGGCCACCGCCTCGGAAATCACGGTGATCAGGCGAGGGTCCATCGGTTTCGGGATGATGTACTCGCGACCGAAGCTCAGGGCGATGCCGCCGTAGGCGTCGCAGACTTCCTGCGGCACCGGCAGCTTGGCCAGGTCACGCAGGGCCAGCGCGGCGGCGATCTTCATCTCCTCGTTGATGCGCTTGGCGCGCACGTCGAGGGCGCCACGGAAGATGAACGGGAAGCCGAGCACGTTGTTCACCTGGTTCGGATAGTCCGAACGGCCGGTCGCCATGATCACGTCGTTGCGCGTGGCATGGGCCAGCTCCGGGGCGATTTCCGGGTCCGGATTGGAGCAGGCGAAGACGATCGGGTTGGCCGCCATGCGCGCCAGGTCTTCCGCCTTGAGCAGGTTGGCGCCGGAAAGACCGACGAACACGTCGGCGCCGTCGAGGGCGTCGGCCAGCGTGCGCTTGCCGGTCTCGTGGGCGAACACCGCCTTGTACTGGTTGAGGTCGTCGCGGCCGGCGTGGATGACACCCTTGCGGTCGATCATGAAGATGTTCTCGACCTTCGCACCCATGCTCACCAGCAGCTTCATGCAGGACGTGGCGGCGGCGCCGGCACCGAGGCAGACGATCTTCGCTTCGGGCAGGGTTTTGCCGGCGATTTCCAGGGCGTTGAGCATGCCGGCGGCAGTGACGATGGCGGTGCCGTGCTGGTCATCGTGGAACACCGGGATATCGCACTGCTCGATCAGTGCGCGCTCGATCTCGAAGCACTCGGGCGCCTTGATGTCCTCGAGGTTGATGCCACCGAAGGTGATCGAGATGCGCTTGACGGTGTCGATGAACGCCTGCGGACTTTCCGCATCGACTTCGATATCGAACACGTCGAT
>NZ_DJTK01000029.1:0-56417 GCF_002438225.1 Pseudomonas sp. UBA6310
TCCGGCAGTTCTTCGACAAGACGCTGCTGCTCGCCGGCTGCCTCAACCACGGCCACGAGATTCTCGCAGCGCAGCTGCTTGGCGCCGACCTCGCCTACCTGGGCACGCGTTTCATCGCCACCGCCGAAAGCGGTGCCGGAGCCGACTACAAGCAGATGATCGTCGACGCCCGCGCCGCCGATATCGTCCACACCCCGGCGGTGTCCGGCGTACCGGCGAGCTTCATGCGCCAGAGCCTGGAGCGCGCCGGCTATGACCTCAAGCGACTCAACGACAAGAGCGCGGTGGACTACGGCGAGAAGCTCAAGCCGATCAACGACGAAGCCAAGGCCTGGAAAACCGTCTGGTCCGCCGGCCAGGGCGCCGGCGACATCGCCGACCTGCCCAGCGTCGATCAATTGATCACGCGCCTGGACCAGGAGTACCGCGACTCGCTGTCGCGCTGCGCTCAACTCGGCCAACGCTGGCCGCGCTAACCCAGCGTGTGACGCAGCACACGGGCCCGGAGCGCCATGGCGCTGCCGGGCCTTTCTTCGTGCGAGTCCGCTTGTGCCGCCGTCGGCCGGTTATTACGCTGTGCCGGTTCCCAGCTCGTGACAAGGAAGCCCCGCATGACCGAAGCGCGTTACAAGATCGTATTCGATGGCCAGATCATGCCGGACATGGCGCTGGAGACCGTCAAGGACAACCTCGCCCGACTGTTCAAGAGCGATCGCGAACGCATCGAGGCGCTGTTCGGCGGTCGGCCCCAGGCCATCAAGCGCGACCTCACCGAAGACCTGGCGGACAAGTATCTGGGCGCCCTTCAGCGCGCCGGTGCGCAGGTCCGCAAGGAGCGCGAGCAGAGCTCGGAGCTGAGCCTGGTCGAAGTTGAAGAGGCGAGCGATGCCGCCGCGCTCGCCGCCAGCGGTGACATGATCTGCCCCAAGTGCGGCCACGCGCAGGCCAAGGCGATCGAGTGCAGCGCCTGTGGCGTCGTCATCGAGAAGTACCTCGCGCGCCAGGCGCAGCTCGCCGAGAGCGGTGAACTGCCCGCCCCCGCCGCCGCGGAGAAACCCGCCACGGCGTCAGCAGCCACGCCTTACGCACCGCCCCGCGCGGACGTCGGCGAGACACTTCCAGCGTTCGGCGAGCTCAAGGTGTTCAGCATCAAAGGCCGCATCGGGCGCCTGCGCTACCTGGCCTGGTCGCTGGTGATGATCTTCAGTTTCCTGCTACTGCTGGGCGTGGCCGCGCTCGGCAGCAACGTCTCCGAGATCGTCGGCGCGCTGCTGATCATCGTCGTGTCGATCGGAGTCGCAGTCACCAGCGTTATGATCGCCGTCCAGCGCCTGCACGACATCGGCTGGACCGGCTGGCTGCTGCTGATCAACCTGATCCCCGTGGTCGGCAGTGTGTTCTCCCTGCTGATGCTGGTCGTGCCCGGCAGTGAAGGCGTCAACCGCTACGGCCCGCCGCCACCGGCCAACAGCTTGTCGGTGAAAGTCATTTCCGGCGTACTGATCGCCATTCTGCTGCTGTCGCTGCTGATGATGTTCGCCTTCGGCGGTTTCGCCATGCTCGCCATGTACTGGGCCGCCCTCGGCAGCTGACGCGCGCCGCACCAACCCCGGGAGCCGGCTGTCCAAACGGCTCCTGCGTGGAGATTCAAATGCCCCATTACGTCCTGATCACCGGTGCCTCCAGCGGCATAGGCCTGGCCCTGGCCGAAGCCCTGGCACGGCGCGGGCGCAAGCTGATCCTGGTGGCGCGGCAGCGCGATGCGCTGGAAAGCATCGCCTGCGAGCTGACACAGCGCTTCGGTGTCGAAGTGCTGTTCCGCACCTGCGATCTCGCCGAGCCGATCCAGCTGTCCGGGCTGCTCCACGAACTGGAGCAGAGCGAGCGGCGTATCGACCTAATGGTGAACAACGCCGGGATCGGCTCCGGCGGCGCCTATCTGGAGCAGGACTGGAGCCGCGAGAAAACCCTGATCGAAGTGAACGTGCTGGCCCTGGCACGTCTGTGCCATGCGCTCGGCCAGCACATGCTGGCGAACGGTGGCGGGCAGATTCTCAACGTCGCTTCGGTCGCGGCCTTCCAGCCCGGAGCCTGGATGAGCAACTACTACGCGAGCAAGGCCTACGTCCTGCATTTTTCCGAGGGGCTGCGCGAGGAACTCGGCGGCCGCGGGATCAAGGTATCGGTGCTCTGTCCGGGGCCGATCCGCACCGCGTTCTGGCGCTCGGCGCAGCTGGAAATCGGCCACCTGAGCGGCAGCAAGCTGATGATGAGCGCGGAGGAAGTCGCCCTCTACACCGTGCGGGCGCTGGAGAAGAACCGCGCGCTGATCATCCCCGGCTGGCGCAACCGCCTGGCCGCCCTGGGCCCGCGCTTCGCGCCGCGCTGGCTGGTGCGCAAGCTCGCGGCGCGGATCAATCGCGGCCTGCTGCCCGGCTGAGACTCAGTCCGCGGCCACCGTCCGCCCATGGGCCCAGGCGCGCAGCGCCGCGAGGTCTTCGCCCATCACCACCGATAACGGCGAGGTGCTCTGCAGGCTGGTCAGCAGCAGGCTCTGATCGACCGCCTGTTGACGCGCCTGCGCGGCGTACAGCGCGCTGACCACCGCCTGTTCGATTTCCGCACCGGAGAAACCGGCGCTGGCCGACGCCAGAGCCGGCAGGTCGAACGCCTCCGGATCGAGCTCGCGACGCTGCAGGTGGATGCGGAAGATATCCGCGCGCACGCTCGCATCCGGCAGGTCGACGAAGAACAGTTCGTCGAAGCGCCCCTTGCGCACCAGCTCGGGCGGCAGGCGCTGGATCGCATTGGCGGTGGCGACCATGAACACCGGCGCCTTGTGCTCGGCCATCCAGGTCAGCAGCGTGCCGAGCACCCGCTGGCTGACCCCGCCGTCCTGATCGCCGCTGGCCAGGCCCTTCTCGATCTCGTCCATCCACAGCACGCAAGGCGCCATCTGCTCGGCCATCTTCAGCGCCTCGCGCAGGTTGCGCTCGGTCTCGCCGAAGAACTTGTTGTACAGGCAGGCGAAGTCCAGGCGCAGCAACGGCAGGCCCCAGAGTCCGGCCACCGCCTTCGCCGCCAGGCTCTTGCCGCCGCCCTGCACGCCGACCAGCAGCATGCCCTTCGGGCGCCCGATGCCGCTGTCGTTGAGGAAGGCGTCCTGGCGCTCGGCCAGCCAGCGCTTGAGCGATGCCAGCCCGCCGACCTCGGCGAAGCGCGCCGTGTCGTTCTCGAAACTGAGCACACCCTCCAGGTCGAGGAGCTGGAACTTGGCCTTGTTCAGCTCCGGCAGGTCTTCCTGGGTGATCGCGCCATCGTCGCAGATCAGGTTGCGCGCCAGCGAGCGGGCTTCGCCGTGGCTCATCCCGCGCAGGTTGTTCACCACCTGCTGAAGCGTGCGGTTGTCGGTGCGCACGCGGGCGCCGCGATTGCGCTCGCTCCAGCGCGTGGCTTCATCGCGGACGATCGCCAGCAGTTCCTCCTCCGACGGCAGCGCCAGGTCGAAGCGGGCGGCGTAGCGCTGCACTTCCGGCGGCAGCTTCAGCGCGTGGGAGACCAGCACCAGGGTCGGCCGCTGCGCGCCCTCGGCCATGGCGATTTCCTTGAGCAGGCGCACCAGTTTCGGGTTGTCGTCGAGGAACGGATGCAGGTCGCAGAGCACGTAGAGGTTCGGCTGCGGATCAGCCTTGATCAGCTTCAGCGCCGCCTCCGGCTCGTGGGTCGGTTCCTCGTTCGCGGGCGCCGCGCCGAAGCCCAGGCGTTGCAGGCCTTCGGTGATCGACCAGAGGAACAGCCCGAGATTGCGCCGCACCGCCAGGCCGGTGAGGGTCTGCAGGACCCGCGGCTCGTCCCAGGACTCGATGACGATCAGCTTGACCTTGGATTCCAGCACCAGGCCGAGATCGTGGATATCGTTCTTCACACTGACTCCTTGTGGCGCGCGGGTTGGCCGGTACTGCGCGCGTGGTTACACTCCTCGCTCTTCCATCAGACCTGGAGCCGTCCGTGGACTGCCTATTCTGCAGGATCGTCGCCGGTGAGATTCCCGCGCGCAAGCTTTACGAAGATGACCAGGTGATCGCCTTCAACGACATCGACCCGAAAGCGCCGGTGCACTTCCTGGTGATCCCGAAGAAACACATCGCCACCCTGCACGACCTCGGCGAGCAGGAGGACAAGGCCCTCGCGGGGCACATCCTCTTCACCGCGCAGAAACTCGCCCGCGAGCAGGGCTGCGACGAGGGTTTCCGGGTGGTGATGAACTGCAACGAACTGGGCGGCCAGACCGTCTACCACATTCATATGCACGTACTGGGCAAACGCCCGATGAGCTGGCCGCCGGGCTAGCCAACGGCCTCTGCGTTGATCTGTCCCAACCCGGCGCCAAGCCCCGCGGCTTAAACTTGCCGCCCTCGTTCGTTCTGGAGTTCGTCATGTCCGATGCGCGTCACTACACCCCGGTCGATCGCCTGCTGCTACAGGCCAACACCGCCCTGCGCACCCTGCTGCCGTTCACCGGGCAGCCCTATCGCCCATCGCCGGCCCTGCTCAAGGACGAAGTGGCCCTCGAACCCAGCCAGACCCGTCATGTCGCCGGCCTGATGCGCATCAACCACACCGGCGAGGTCTGTGCCCAGGGCCTCTACCAGGGCCAGGCGCTGACCGCCAAGCTGCCGGCGATCCGCAAGGCGATGGAACACGCCGCCGAGGAAGAAATCGATCACCTTGCCTGGTGCGAGCAGCGCATCCGCGAGCTAGGCAGCCACACCAGCGTGCTCAACCCGGTGTTCTACGGACTGTCGTTCGGCGTCGGCGCGGTCGCCGGGCTGATCAGCGACAAGGTCAGCCTGGGCTTCGTCGCCGCCACCGAGGACCAGGTCTGCAAGCACTTGGACGAGCACCTCAAGCAGATTCCCCCGGAAGACCAGAAATCCCGCTCGATCCTCGAGCAGATGCGCATCGACGAGGAGCAGCACTCGACCAACGCCATCGCCGCCGGCGGTTTCCGCTTCCCGGCGCCGGTGAAGTTCGGCATGACCCTGCTGTCCAAGGTGATGACGAAGAGCACCTACCGCATCTGATCCCCGATGCAGACGAAGAAAAGGGCGCCGAAGCGCCCTTTCTTTTTGCCCGATGCCTTCGCCCGTCAGCCCAGCTCGACGATCTCGTAGTCGTGGGTGATCTCGACGCCGGCGTTGCCGAGCATGATCGACGCGGAGCAGTACTTCTCCGCCGACAGCTCGATGGCACGTTTGACCTGCGCCTCCTTCAGGCCGCGGCCCTTGACCACGAAATGCAGGTGGATCTTGGTGAACACCTTCGGGTCTTCGCTGGCGCGCTCGGCCTCGAGGAACGCCTCGCAGCTTTCCACCGGCTGGCGCGACTTCTTCAGGATGCTGACCACGTCGAAGTTGCTGCAGCCGCCCAGGCCGATCAGCACCATCTCCATCGGCCGGACACCCAGGTTGCGGCCGCCGTTTTCCGGCGGGCCGTCCATCACCACCACGTGGCCGCTGCCGGATTCACCGAGGAACATGGCCTCACCGGCCCACTGAATGCGTGCTTTCATCGCCGCGCTCCGCTGCTGAAAAGTGCGCCAGCTTAACATGCCGCCTCCGCGACGCCGCAGCGCGAGGCTGGACAACGGGTGACACCTGGGCGGCCAGAAAACGGATTGCCCGCTCCGGGACCTCTGTTAAGCTGGCGCCAGACCACCGGCTCGAAGCCGGGACGTATTCCAAAGAATCTGCCTGCAAACACGACAGGACCGCGTGGACCTCTGCCCTCGCCATGGCGAGGCGGAATGCTGCATCGACTGGCGCATTGCCGGTCACCCCGCGGAAGCCGGCGGCCTGGAACGATTCGGGCGCGGCTACGTGTATCAACCTTGCCTCGATAACCTGCCGCTTCGGATATTCTCACGGCGTCTGGACAGCTCATCCCTCTCTCGGAAATCAGGCATGGTCGCAATCACCCTCGCTCCAAAGATCAAGAACCTCGACAGACTCCTCTCGCATTGCCATCGCCGCCGCTACGCCGCCAAAAGCACCATCATCTATGCCGGCGACCGCTGCGAAACCCTGTTCTTCATCATCAAGGGCTCGGTCACCATCCTCATCGAGGACGACGACGGTCGCGAGATGATCATCGCCTACCTCAACGCCGGGGATTTCTTCGGTGAGTTGGGCCTGTTCGAGAAGGACGATGCGGAAAAGGCCCGCAGTGCCTGGGTCCGCGCCAAGACCGAGTGCGAGGTCGCCGAGCTGAGCTACGCCAAGTTCCGCGAACTGTCCGAACGCGACCCGGAAATCCTCTACATCCTCGGCGGGCAGATGGCCGAGCGGCTGCGCGCGACCACGCGCAAGGTCGGCGACCTGGCCTTCCTCGACGTCACCGGCCGCGTCGCGCGCACGCTGCTGGAGCTGTGCAAGCAGCCGGATGCGATGACCCATCCGGACGGCATGCAGATCAAGATCACCCGGCAGGAAATCGGCCGCATCGTCGGCTGCTCCCGCGAGATGGTCGGTCGCGTCCTCAAGAGCCTCGAGGAACAGGGCCTGGTCCACGTGAAGGGCAAGACCATGGTGGTGTTTGGCACACGCTGAATCCGGCGCATGAAAAAGCCGGCGCTTGGCCGGCTTTTTCTCGCGCGCGAATCGCTCAGGAGGCGTCGCTGCCCAGTCCGCGGCTGCGTTCGGGGAAGAACAGGCGCTGCAACTCGCTGCCCGGATCGTCGGCGCGCATGAACGCCTCGCCGACCAGGAAGGCATGCACCTCGCTGATCTGCATCAGCTCCACGTCGGCACGATTGAGGATGCCGCTCTCGGTGATCACCAGGCGCTCACGGGGAATCCGCGGGAGCAGGTCGAGGGTGGTTTCCAGGCTCACCTCGAAGGTGTGCAGGTTGCGGTTGTTGATGCCCAGCAGCGGCGTGTCCAGGGTGGCCAGCGCGCGGTCCAGTTCGTCGCCGTCGTGGACTTCCACCAGCACGTCGAGGCCGACGCCCTTGGCCGTCGCCGCCAGCTCGGCCATCTGCGCATCGGACAGCGCGGAGACGATCAGCAGGATGCAATCGGCGCCCAGGGCGCGGGCTTCGACCACCTGGTAGGGATCGATCATGAAGTCCTTGCGGATCACCGGCAGGCTGCAGGCGGCACGCGCCTGCTGCAGGTAGACGTCGGCGCCCTGGAAGAAATCGATGTCGGTCAGCACCGACAGGCAGGTCGCGCCGCCGGCTTCGTAGCTGCTGGCGATCTCGGCCGGGACGAACTGCTCGCGGATAACGCCCTTGCTCGGCGATGCCTTCTTCACCTCGGCGATCACTGCCGCTTCCTTGCGCTTGACCCGCGCTTTCAGGGCCTCGGCAAAACCCCGCGGCGCATCCGCAGCTGCAGCCAGTCGTTCGAGCTCGGCGAGGCTCACGCGCGCGCGGCGCTCGGCGACTTCCTCGGCCTTACGGGCGAGGATCTTCTCCAGCACGGTGGGCACGCTCATGCTTCGTTCTCCTGCTTGAATATGCCGGTGAAGGCGACCAGCTCGTTCAGTTTTTCCCAGGCCAAGCCGGTATGCACGGCGTCGTGCGCCAGGCGCATGCCGTCCTCGAGGCTGCTCGCATGCCCGGCCGCATAGAGCGCGGCGCCGGCGTTGAGGACGATCATCTCGGCGGCCTTGTGGCCGTTGTCGCTCTTGCGGCGGCCCAGGGCGTCGCGGATCAGCGCCAGCGAGTCGGCGGCGCTGGCCACGGTCAGGCCGATCAGGCTCTGGCTCTTGATGCCGAAGTCTTCCGGCTGGATCTGGTATTCGCGCACCGAACCCTCGAACAGCTCGGCGACGTAGGTCGGCGCGGCCAGGCTGATCTCGTCCAGCCCGTCCTGCGCGTGCACCACCAGCACGTGCTCGCTGCCCAGGCGCGCCAGCACCTCGGCCATCGGCCGGCACAGCGCCTGGCTGAACACGCCGACCACCTGGCGCTGCACGCCGGCCGGGTTGGTCATCGGCCCGAGCAGGTTGAACAGCGTGCGCAGGCCGAGCTCGCGGCGCGGGCCGATGGCGTGCTTCATCGCGCCATGGTGCGACGGGGCGAACATGAAGCCGACGCCGACGGTCTCGACGCAGCGCGCCACCTGCTCCGGCTTGAGGTCGAGGTAGACCCCGGCGGCCTCCAGCAGATCGGCACTGCCGCTCTTGCCGGATACCGCGCGGTTGCCGTGCTTGGCGACGCGCCCGCCGGCCGCGGCGACGACAAAGGCCGCGGCGGTGGAGACGTTGAAGATGTTCATCCCGTCGCCGCCGGTGCCGCAGGTGTCGACCAGGCGTTCGGCGTCGATGTGCACCGGCGCGGCCAACTCGCGCATCACCTGCGCGGCGCCGACGATCTCGTCGATGGTCTCGCTCTTCATGCGCATGCCCATGAGGAACGCGCCGATCTGCGCATCGGTGCACTGGCCGGTCATGATCAGGCGCATCACGTCCTGCATCTCGGCGGTATTCAGGTCGAGCTGGTTGACCACCCGGTCGAGGGCTTCCTTGATGTTCACCCGCGCACCCCGCCGGTCTGCTTGAGGAAGTTGGCGAACAGCTCGTGGCCCTGTTCGGAGAGGATCGATTCGGGGTGGAACTGCACACCTTCGACATTAAGGGTCTTGTGCCGCAGGCCCATGATCTCGTCCACCGAACCATCGTCCAGACGCGTCCAGGCGGTGACTTCCAGGCACTCGGGCAGGGTCTCGAGCTTGACCACCAGCGAGTGGTAACGGGTCACGGTCAGCGGGTCGTTGAGCCCGGCGAACACGCCCTGGTGTTCGTGGTAGACCGGGCTGGTCTTGCCGTGCATGACCTGGCGCGCGCGCACCACGTCGCCGCCGAAGGCCTGGCCGATACCCTGGTGGCCGAGGCACACGCCGAGGATCGGCAGCTTGCCGGCGAAATGGCGGATCACTTCGAGGGAAACGCCGGCCTCGGTCGGCGTGCAGGGGCCGGGGGAGATCACGATGCGCTCGGGGTTCAGCGCCTCGATCTCGGCCAGCGTCAGTTCGTCGTTGCGCACGACCTTCACCTCGGCACCCAGTTCGCCGAGGTACTGCACCACGTTGAAGGTGAAGGAGTCGTAGTTGTCGATCATTAAAAGCATTGGAGCCCACCTCTGGATTCGGATCGCGCACCTCGGCAAGGGGAATCGATGGGCCGGCTGGCTGATCGCAGCGAAGGTGCCGGTGGATATCGTCTTGCGGAGGCAGGAGTTGCAGCCCGGCATTGTCCGGGCGAACGGAATCAGGCGCGCCAGCGCCAGCGGGCGTGGGCTTTGATGACTCGCATCAGGAGGGTGCTGGATGTCACGGGCTTGTCTCGGATTGAGCTGCCCGCACAGTAGCCCAGCCGGGGCCTTCGCTGCAATAACGCCGTGGGCGAACGGACCGCCGCGACACGCTCATCAGGCGTCCTGAACGGCGCGCGCGCGGCCACGGAAGAAGTACAGGGCGTCGATGAAACGTTCGCCCTGGGCGCGGTTTTCCACCTGGAAGGCGTTCAGCGCGGCGCCATCGGTGTTGATCAGCAGGACTTCGTAGTTCCGCGCGCCGCCGAGCAGCCGCGCCTCGCCGAGGTTGCCGAAATACAGGCGTTCGCTGTCCGCCGGCTCCGCGCCGGCGACGTCCGAGGCCAGCGCCGCCGAACCCAGCGAAGCCGCCGAGCCGAAGCCGGTGACCGGCGCGATGATGCCGTTGCCGAACCACAGGTAGGTCTGGGTGAATTCCAGGGCGTCGGCGCGCAGGCCGGGGCGATTGGCGCGCACCACCTGCTCGATCACCTGGCGCGCTTCGCCCTCGCTGATCGGTGCAGGCGAGTGGGCAATGGGTGTGGACGCGCACCCGCCGAGCAGGAGCGCGGCGGCGAAGAGCAAAAACAGGGCGCGGAGCGGGGGTGTCTTTCGCATCGTCTGAGTCCTTGTCGATACGGGGGCCGGGAGGTTCCGCCGGTAGTGGCGAAACCCTGGCCCCTTCTCCGGATCAGACGCCGTCGTCGACGCTTTGTTCGGCCAGGGCGACGGCGCGGAACATGGCGCGGCGCTTGTTCAGCGTCTCTTCCCATTCCAGTGCGGGCACCGAGTCGGCGACGATCCCGGCGCCGGCCTGCACATGCAGCTCGCCATCCTTGATCACCGCGGTACGGATGGCGATGGCGGTGTCCATGTTGCCGTTCCACGCCAGGTAGCCGACCGCGCCGCCGTAGACGCCACGCTTGACCGGCTCCAGCTCGTCGATGATCTGCATGGCGCGCACCTTGGGCGCGCCGGAGAGGGTGCCAGCCGGCAGGATCGCGCGCAGCGCATCCATCGCGCTCATGCCGCCCTTCAGTTGGCCGGTGACGTTGGAGACGATGTGCATGACGTTGGAGTAGCGCTCGATCACCATCTTCTCGGTGACCTTCACCGTGCCGGTCTCGGAAACGCGGCCGACGTCGTTGCGGCCGAGGTCGATGAGCATCAGGTGCTCGGCGACTTCCTTGGCGTCGGAGAGCAGGTCCTTCTCCAGCGCGAGGTCCGCTTCCTCGTTGGCGCCGCGCGGGCGGGTGCCGGCGATCGGGCGCACGGTGACCAGGCCGTCCTCGACGCGCACCAGCACTTCCGGCGAACTGCCGACCACGTGGAAATCACCGAAGTTGAAGAAGTACATGTACGGCGTCGGGTTGAAGCAGCGCAGCGCGCGGTACAGGTCGATCGGCGCGGCCTTGAACGGGATCGACATGCGCTGCGAGATCACCACCTGCATGCAGTCGCCGGCGAGGATGTAGTCCTTGATGGCGCCCACCGCGCGCTCGTAGTCGTCGCGGCTGAAGCTGGAGCGGAACGCCGGCTCGCTGCCGGCGGCGGCGTTGAAGTCCAGCCCCAGGCGCGGCGCGATCGGCTGGCGCAGCGTGGCGCGCAGGACCTTCAGGCGCTCCAGGCCCTTCTCGTAGGCGCCCTCCTCGGCCGGATCGACCAGCACGATGGCGTGCAGCTTGCCGGCCAGGTTGTCGAACACCACCACCGCGTCGGAAACCATCAACAGGATGTCCGGCGTGCCCAGCGGGTCGGGATTCGGGCAATGGGCGAGCTTCTTCTCCACGTAGCGCACGCTGTCGTAGCCGAAGTAGCCGACCAGGCCGCCGTCGAAACGCGGCAGGTTGGGCAGCGTCGGCACCCGGTAGCGCGCCTTGAACTGTTCGACGAAGGCCAGCGGGTCGTCGCTTTCCAGCGCCTCGACCTCGCGGCCGTCCTCGCTGACCCGGACCTGGCTGCCGTGGGCGCGCAGCACGGTGCGGCACGGCAGGCCGATGATCGAGTAGCGGCCCCATTTCTCGCCGCCCTGCACGGACTCCAGCAGGTAGGAGTGCGGCGCATCGGCCAGCTTCAGGTACAGCGACAGCGGCGTGTCGAAGTCGGCCAGGGTTTCGAAGGCCAGGGGAATGCGGTTATAGCCGGCAGCGGCCAGACGCAGGAATTCTTCGCGGGTCATGATCAGTCTCGTGGCAAAACTAGGTAAGAAGGTCGCAGCAAACGCCGGAAGGACCGGCCGGAACGGATCAGGCGCGCCAGCGCCAACGGGCCAGAGCCTTGATCACTTTCATCCAGAGTTTGCCGGTGACCACCACGTTCTGATCTCGCAAGGAGGGGGATTGAAACGAGCGGCCACGTTAGCGCAGGGCCATGGGCGAATCAACTCGGCAGCAGTTCGCGCAGGTCATCCAGCACCAGGTCCGGGTTTTCGTTCTCGATCGGCTCGCCGTGGTTGTAGCCGTAGCGCAGACCGACGCAGGCCACCCCCGCCGCACGCGCGGCGCGGATGTCGTTGCGCGAATCGCCGACGAACAGCGCCTGCGCCGGCTCGACCTCGGCCAGGCGCAGCACATGCTGCAGGCCGGCCGGGTCGGGCTTCTGCTGGGGCAGCGTGTCGCCGCCGACGATCCAGCGGAAATGGCCGCCCAGGCCGAGCTCATCCAGCAACGGTTCGACGAAGCGCTCGGGCTTGTTGGTGATCACCGCCAGCGCCACGCCCTGCGCCTTGAGCCAGGCCAGGGTGTGCGCCACGCCGGGATAGACGGTGGTCAGCGCGTGGCCGCCGGCATAGGCCTGCATGAACAGCCCCAGCGCGTGCTCGGCCTCGCCGGCATCGACGCCGGCGTGATCCATCTGCCCGGCCAGGGCGCGGCGCACCAGCACCGGCGCGCCGTTGCCGATCCAGTCGCGCACCCGCTCGATGCCGGCCGGCGCGCGGCCGAGCTGCAGCAGCATGGCATCGATGGCGGCGGCGAGGTCGGGCACCGAGTCGACCAGCGTGCCGTCGAGGTCGAACATCACCAGGCGCGGCAACGCACCGGGAAACAGCCGCTGCAGTCCGTTCATCCGCGGGCCTGGGCCAGCCCGGCGCGCATCGCGTCGATCACCGTCTTGTAGTCGGGCTGGCTGAAGATCGCCGAGCCGGCGACGAAGGTGTCGGCCCCGGCGGCGGCAATCTCGCGGATGTTGGCGACGTTCACCCCACCGTCGATCTCCAGGCGGATATCGCGGCCGCTGGCGTCAATCAGCGCGCGCGCTTCGCGCAGCTTGTCCAGCGTGCCGGGGATGAACTTCTGCCCGCCGAAGCCGGGGTTCACGCTCATCAGCAGGATCATGTCGACCTTGTCCATCACGTACTTCAGCGCGTCCAGCGAGGTCGCCGGGTTGAACACCAGGCCGGCCTTGGCGCCGCCGCTCTTGATCAGCTGCAGCGAACGGTCGACGTGCTCGGAGGCTTCCGGGTGGAAGGTGATGTAGCTGGCGCCGGCCTCGATGAAGTCGCCGATAATGCGATCCACCGGCTTGACCATCAGGTGCGCGTCGATCGGCGCGGTGACGCCGTATTTACGCAGCGCCGCGCAGACCATCGGGCCGATGGTCAGGTTGGGCACGTAGTGGTTGTCCATCACATCGAAGTGAACGATGTCGGCACCGGCGGCGAGCACCTTGTCGACGTCTTCGCCCAGGCGGGCGAAGTCGGCGGAAAGGATCGACGGGGCGATGGCGTAGGGTTGCATGGGGCACCTGCTGGGCTCGTCACGGAAGGCGCGCATTGTACCCGCTCCGCCCGGGCAGACGTAGGCCGGCGGTGCGCGTGGCGCACCCTACGGAACGCGGACTCCAACGTGGGGTGCGCCGCGCGCTCCGATACCCATGCGTCGGTGCGGAAGCAACGCAAGACATCGTGCGCCGCCTCGCGGTGCGCATGGCGCACCCTACGAAGCGCAGACTCCAACGTGGGGTGCGCCGCGCGCTCCGATACCCATGCGTCGGTGCGGAGGCGGTGCAAGGCTCCGTCCGCCTCGCGGTGCGCATGGCGCACCTACGGACGAGCGTAGGGTGCGCCGCGCGCACCATGACCGAAGCTTCAGATCCCGCCCAGGCAGAGGTACTTGATCTCCAGGTACTCATCGAGGCCGTATTTGGAGCCTTCGCGGCCGAGGCCCGAGGACTTCATGCCGCCGAACGGTGCGACCTCGGTGGAGATCAGCCCGGTGTTGATGCCGACCATGCCGTACTCCAGCGACTCGGCGACACGGAACACGCGCGACAGGTCGCGGGCGTAGAAATACGCCGCCAGACCGAACTCAGTGTCGTTGGCCTGGCGTACCACGTCGGCCTCGTCATCGAAGCGGAACAGCGGCGCCAGCGGGCCGAAGGTTTCCTCACGCGCCACGTCCATCTGCGCGGTGACGCCGGTGAGGATGGTCGGCTCGAAGAAGTTGCCGCCCAGCGCCTTGCCGCCGGCCAGTATCCGCGCGCCCTTGGCGGTGGCATCGGCCAGATGGCGCTGCACCTTCGCTACCGCGTTGGCGTCGATCAGCGGACCGGTGGTGACGCCCTCGCGGGTGCCGTCGCCGACCACCAGGCGCGAAACCGCGGCGGCCAGTTTTTCGGCGAAGGCGTCGTAGACGCCGGCCTGCACGTAGATGCGGTTGGCGCAGACGCAGGTCTGCCCGGCGTTACGGTACTTGGAGATCATCGCCCCTTCGACCGCCGCGTCCAGGTCGGCGTCGTCGAAGACGATGAAGGGCGCGTTACCGCCCAGCTCCAGCGAGAGCTTCTTCAGCGTCGGCGCGCACTGCTCCATCAGCTTGATGCCGACACTGGTGGAACCTGTGAACGACAGCTTGCGCACGATCGGGTTGGCGCACAGCTCGGCGCCGACCTCGCGCGAGCGCTGCGCGTCGGCGGTGATCACGCTGAACAGCCCGGCCGGAATGCCCGCGCGCTGCGCCAGCTCGGCCAGCGCCAGGGCGCTGAACGGCGTCTGCGGCGCCGGCTTGAGCACCATCGCGCAGCCTGCGGCCAGCGCGGGGCCGACCTTGCGGGTGATCATCGCCGCCGGGAAGTTCCACGGCGTGATCGCCGCGGTGACGCCCACCGGCTCCTTGGTGACGATGATGCGCTTGTCCGGCTGGTGGCCGGGAATGGTGTCGCCGTAGACGCGCTTGGCTTCCTCGCCGAACCACTCGAGGAAGGAGGCGGCGTAGAGCACTTCGCCACGCGCCTCGCTCAGCGGCTTGCCCTGCTCGGCGGTCATGATGCGCGCCAGGTCTTCCTGGTTTTCCAGCATCAGCTCGGCCCAGCGGCGCAGCTTGAGCGAGCGCTCCTTGGCGGCGAGCGTGCGCCAGGCCGGTTGCGCGGCCTGGGCGGCGAGAATCGCGCGGCGGGTTTCGGCGCCGCCCATGTTCGGCACCGAGCCCACCGGCGAGGCATCCGCCGGGTTGAGGATTTCGCTGCGCTCGCCGGCGTCGGCCTCGCACCATTCGCCGTTCAGGTAGGCCTGCTGGCGCAGCAGGGCCGAGTCTTGCAACACGATGTTCATGCAGGGCTCCTCAGTCGAGTGATTCGAGGCGTTTGGCCGGCGTCGGCGCCGCCGGATCGGGGATGTCGTCGAAAGGCAGATCGCCGGGCACCGGCAGGTCCTTGGTGAAGGTGCCGTCGTTCTCGCCCTTGAAGAAGCGCGCGCCGTAGATCAGCAGGCAGAGGCCGACGCCGATGGCGAAGGCCCAGCCGGCGCCCTTGATCGCCAGCACAGCGCCGATCACCCCGGCGATGCCCAGGTCGCGCTGGCTGCGCGCCTCCATGATGCCCAGGCGCACGCTGACGTAACCCTGGATCAGCAGCGTCAGCGCCAGGGCAACGCCGAGGATCGGCTGCACCAGGGTCACCACCGGCAACAGCAGCAGCCCGGTGTTGGTGCCCCAGCGGAACGAGCCGGTGCCGCCGTAGATCGATTTCATCGCCTTAGCGCCGCCCTTGAAGCGCTCGGTGATCACCACCTGCATCGCAGACCACTGCGGGCCGCACATGGCGATGTCCGGACCGAGGACGCTCATCAGCGCGTTGCGTCCGCCGAAGATCAGGTGCGAGCGGTTCGGGTTGAAGTCGACCTTCTCGTCACGCCGCACGTGATCGGCCTCGGCGAGGATCGCCCGGGCGCCGAGCACGTCCCCGAACACCACAAGGTAGGCGGCCAGCACCGTCGGGATGGCGGTGACGAACATCATCAGCGGCGGCATGCCCAGGCCGAACACGGTGTACTGGTTCCACAACGTGGCGAAGTCGGGCTTGCTGATGCCCCACTGCAGGTTCGGCCAGGGTGCCTCGCCGAATAGCGGCGCGACGAGCACGGCGAGGATGATGATCGGGAAGATCCCCAGCTTGGCGAAGTTCCACCAGAAGGCGCTGCTCTTCTTCAGGTGCTGGAAGTGCTGCGAGAAGATCAGGTAGAAGGCCAGGCCGATGGCGATCGAGATGGTCCAGGGGAAGCTGTCGAAACGCCCACCCTCCTTGAACACCGCGACCACCGCGGACAGGCCGGCGCCCATGATGATCCCGGCCTTGAGCGCCGAGGGCACCAGCGCGACGACCTTGCGCGCCGAGCCCGTCACCCCGAGCAATATGGAGAAGGCCCCGAGCATCATCTGGAAGGCAATCAGCGCGTGGATGCGCTCCGGGCCCTCCGGGAACTGAGTGCAGTAGGTCATCAGCAGCGGGATCGCCGGCGTGATCCAGCCCGGCACCACCGGGTCGCCGAGCAGGTGGTGGAGCAGATAGAGCAGCCCATTGAGCATGACCACCGCCAGCGCCACCTCGAAAGGCATGCCGAGGAACTCGGTCATCATCGGGATGGCGGCCAGGTCGACCGCGCACATCAGCAGTCCCTGCAGGTAGTCCGGCAGCTCGAAACGGTAGTGAATGAACGGCAGGCGCAGTTTGAACGGGCCCAGCGGGATGTAGGGCGCCTCGACGCCCAAGTCTTCGTTTTGCGACATGGTGGAACACCTTTTATTGGTATTGATGGTGATGATGCAGCGCGGCCGCCCCTCGCTGGCGGCCGGATTTCACGTGACTCAGTAGGCGGCGCGGTAGATCTGCTCGATGTCGCGGGCGTTGAACTTGCGCGGGTTGTTGCGCATCAGGCGGTCGATCTTGCTGGCCTCTTCGGCCATCTGCGGGATCGCGTCCTCGGGTACGCCGAAGGCGCGCATGCCCTTGGGAATCTCCACCGCGGCGCACAGCGCGGCCATCGCCTGCACCGCGCGCTCGGCGGCGTCGAGGTCGGACAGCCCGGCCACCGGCTCGCCCATGGCTTCGGCGATGTCACGGAAGCGCTCGACGCAGGCCAGCTTGTTCCAGGCCATCACGTAGGGCAGCAGCAGCGCGTTACTCACCCCGTGGGCGATGTTGAAGCGGCCGCCCAGCGGGTAGGCCAGCGCATGCACGGCGCCGACGCCGGCGTTGCCGAAGGCCATCCCGGCCATCAGGCTGGCGGTGGCCATGTCCTCGCGTGCCTGGATGTCGTTGGGGTTGGCGTAGGCCTTGGGCAGCGACTTGGCGATCAGCCTGATCGCGCCGATGGCCAGCGAATCGGTGATCGGCGAGGCGTTCAGCGACAGGTAGGACTCGATCGCGTGCACCAGCGCATCGACGCCGCTGGCCGCGGTCACGCCGCGCGGGCAGGTCAGGGTCATCAGCGGGCTGACCAGCGCCACGTCGGGCAGCAGGTAGTCGGAAACGATGCCCTTCTTCAGTTGCGCCTGCTTGTCGGAGAGGATCGCCACGTTGGTGACTTCCGAGCCGGTGCCGGCGGTGGTCGGGATGGCGATCAGCGGCGGGCCCTTGCGCTTCACCTGGTCGACGCCGAAGAGTTCTTCCAGCTTGCCCTCGTGGCCGGCGTAGGCGGCGACGCTCTTGGCGATGTCGATGGCGCTGCCGCCGCCGACGCCGATCAGCCCGTCGTGGCCGCCCTGGCGATAGGCCTGGGTGCAGTCTTCGACGATGGCGATTTCCGGCTCGGGCTTGACCTGGTCGAAGAGGCCGTAGCGGCGCCCGCCGAGCTGGCTGAGCACCTGGTCGACAGTGCCCGACTGCACGAGGATGGCGTCGGTGACGATCAGCGGGTTGTGGATGTTCAGGCGGGTCAGTTCGGCATCCAGCTGCTCGACGGCGGAGCGCCCGGTCAGCAGCTTGTTGGCGATCTTGAATGCGGCGATGGTCATCGGCTTCACCTTGTTGTTCGTTATGGGAGGTGGACGCCGACCATTGCCAAAGCTGTGCCAGATTGTCGCAGGCCGCGCTGCGCCTGGCACGCAGCCCTCTCAAGCCCTTCGCGAACGCAAGGGCATGATTGGTTTTCTACTCGCTGAAGCGGGCATTGATTGAAAAGCTAATCGCTGCGCTCCCAGCGTTTCATCTTCTGCACCACCGTCGCCTGGCTCACGCCCAGCGCCTTGGCCGCCAGCCGGGTGGTCTTGTGGCGCTGCAGCGCCTGGCGGATCGCCAGCCGTTCGGCACGCTCGACGATGCGCCGCAGGTCGAGGTCGGCGCCCTCGGCCGGCAGCAGCCCCGCGCGGCATTCCTCCGGCAGGTCGAGGGTTTCGATGCGCGTGCCGGCGCAGGTCACCACCAGGCGTTCGACGACGTTGATCAGCTCGCGGATGTTTCCCGGCCAGGGGTAATCGAGCAGCAGGTCGACCGCCTCCAGACTCCACTGCAGCGCGCGCCGATGCCGTGCGTTGAAGTGCTCCAGGTAATAGTCGAGCAGCGGGCGGATCTCCTCGCGGCGCTCACGCAGCGGCGGAATGCCGATGGGCACCACGTTGAGCCGGTAGAACAGGTCGGCGCGAAAGCCGCCCTCGGCCACCATCCGCCGCAGGTCGCGGTGGGTGGCGGTGATCACCCGCACGTCGACTTCCTTCAGCTCCAGGCCGCCGACCGGGATGAAGCGGTTCTCCTCCAGCACCTTGAGCAGCTTCACCTGCAGCGCCAGCGGCAGGTCGCCGATCTCGTCGAGGAACAGGGTGCCGCCGTTGGCCAGCTCCAGCAGGCCGCGCTTGCCCTTCGCCGAGGCGCCGGTGAAGGCACCCGGCGCGTAGCCGAACAGTTCGGCCTCGACCAGGTGCTCGGGCAGCGCGCCGCAGTTCAGCGAGAGGAAGGGTTCGGCGGCGCGCCCGCTGGCGTTGTGGATGAACTGCGCGACCAGCGTCTTGCCGACCCCGGTCTCGCCCTGCAGCAGCACTTTCACGTCACTGGCGGCGACCTGCCGGGCCAGCGCGAAAACCGCGCCGGAGACCTCCTGGCTGGCCACCAGCGGGGAGTGCAGCAGGTCGTCGCGCGGCCCGGCGTGCAACTGCGCGGTGCTGCTGCGCAACTGCTTGAGCTGCTGCAACTCGTCCCGCTCGTGCTTCATGCGCAGCAGCTCGGTCATGTCGCGCACCGCGCTGACCACGTAGCGGATGCGCCGGTCGGCCTCGAGGATCGGCGAGGCGCTGACCAGCAGCTGCTTGCCGTTGCCCAGGCTCTGCATCACCGAGAATGGCTTGCCTTCCTTGAGCACGCGCAGGGAAGCGGATTGCGAGATCACGCCCTCGCTCACCAGGTCCTGCATGTTGCGGCCGACCAGCTCATCGCTGCTCAGCCCGGTCAGGCGCTGGTAGGCACGGTTGATCTTCAGCGTGGTGCCGGCGGCGTCGGTGATGTAGACGCCGTCGTGCAGGGCGTCGAGCAACTCTTCGAAACTGGGATCGTTGAGGTCCATGCGGCCTCTCCTGCCAGGCGGGCGGAAAAGCCGCAGAGTGTACCGGCCGGCGCGCGCAGTAGACACGCGGTGCGCGCGGCGCACCCTACGGTCGTCCGCCATGCGCACCAACACCCGCACGCTACGCGGCGACAGGTCAACCCGCCCCGCGCGGCCCGGACAGTAGGGTGCGCCATGCGCACCAACACCTGCGCGTTACTCGGCGACCGCCGTGCGCAGTTTCTCGCTGCGCCCGCGCAGCCATTCCAGCGTCAGGAGCAGCACCACCGAGAAGCCGATCAGCAGGGTCGCCGCCGCGGCGATGGTCGGCGAGAGGTTCTCGCGGATGCCGCTGAACATCTGCCGTGGCAGCGTGGCCTGTTCGGGGCCGGCGAGGAACAGCGTCACCACCACTTCGTCGAACGAGGTGGCGAAGGCGAACAGTGCGCCGCTGATCACCCCCGGCGCGATCAGCGGCAGGGTCA
This sequence comes from Pseudomonas sp. UBA6310, assembly GCF_002438225.1. Taxonomy (NCBI): domain Bacteria; kingdom Pseudomonadati; phylum Pseudomonadota; class Gammaproteobacteria; order Pseudomonadales; family Pseudomonadaceae; genus Pseudomonas; species Pseudomonas sp. UBA6310. The sequence goes on from NZ_DJTK01000029.1 coordinate 19,547, forward strand.
CCCGGCGGAACGCGGTGAGCGGCGAGGCGCCGAGGCTGGCGGCGGCGCGCACCAGGTTCTGGTTGAAGCCCTGCAGGGTCGCCGACACCGTGATGATGACGAAGGGCACGCCCAGCACCGCATGCACCAGGATCAGCGACAGGTAGCTGTTGCCCAGCCCGAGCGGGGCGAAGAACAGGTAGCTGGAAACGCCGACGATCACCACCGGCACCACCATCGGCGAGATCAGCAGGCTCATCACCAGCGCCTTGCCGCGAAACTCGCCGCGGGTCAGGCCGATCGCCGCCAGGGTGCCGAAGAGCATCGCCAGCAGGGTCGCCGCCGGCGCCACGATCAGGCTGTTGGAGAGCGCGCGCATCCACTCGCTGGAACCGAAGAAATCGGCGTACCAGCGCAGCGAGAAGCCCTGCAGCGGATAGACCAGGAAGGTCCCGGCGTTGAACGACAGCGGGATGATGACCAGCACCGGCAGGATCAGGAACAGCAGCACCAGGCCGCAGAGCAGGCGCAGGGTGTGGAACCAGACGCGCTCGACGGGGGACATGTAGGGACTCAGCATTTCTCTCTCCTCAGCCCAGACGCAGGCGGCCGGCGCCAACCAGCCAGCTGTAGACGACGTACAGGATCAGCGTGGCGAACAGCAGCAGGCCGCCGAGCGCCGTGGCCATGCCCCAGTTGATGGTGCTGTTGGTGAAGAACGCGACGAAGTAGCTGACCATCTGGTCGTTCGGGCTGCCGAGCAGCGCCGGGGTGATGTAGTAGCCGATGGACAGGATGAACACCAGCAGGCAGCCGGCACCGATGCCGGCGACCGTCTGCGGGAAGTACACCCGCCAGAAGCTGGCGAACGGGTGGCAGCCCAGCGAGATGGCCGCGCGCATGTAGGTCGGCGAGATGCCCTTCATCACGCTGTAGATCGGCAGGATCATGAACGGCAGCATGATGTGGACCATGGCGATGTATACGCCGGTACGGTTGAACACCAGCTGCAGCGGCTGATCGATCAGGCCCAGCTTGAGCAGCGCGCCGTTGATCAGCCCGCCCGACTGCAGCAGCACGATCCAGGCGGCGACGCGCACCAGGATCGAGGTCCAGAACGGCAGCAGCACGAGGATCATCAGCAGGTTGCTGGTGCGCGTCGGCAGGTTGGCCAGCAGGTACGCCAGCGGATAGGCCAGCGCCAGGCAGATCGCGGTGATCACCGCGCCCATCCAGAAGGTCCGCGCGAAGATGTCCAGGTAGATCGCCTGGTCCGGCGTCGCCGGTGCCACTTCGCCGAGGTCGTCGATGCGGTGATCGACGGCGGCGAGCAGGTAGAACGGGGTCAGGCTGCTGGCGTTGCGGCGGATCGCCTGCCAGTAGGCCGGGTCGCCCCAGCGCTCGTCGAGCGCCTCGAGGGCGTCCTTGTAGGAGGCCGGCTCGCTCTTGAGCGGCAGCGCGCGGGCGGTCTTCGCCATCAGGCTGCGGTAGCCGGCCAGCTCCATGTTCAGGCGCTTGGAGAGATCGCCGATGGTCTGGTTCTTCCGCGCCTCGGCGAGGTCGGCGGCCAGCGCCTGGTAGACCGGCTCATCGGGCAACGCCTTGCCGTCCCAGCTGGCGATGGCCTCGACAGTGCGCGGCAGTGCGCCGACCACTTCCGGGTTGCTCAGGCTGCGGTAGAGCAGCGCGCCCATCGGAACCAGGAAGGTCAGCAGCAGAAAGATCAGCAGCGGCAGGATCAGCGCCTGGGATTTCAGGCGGTTCATCCGCTCGGCACGCGCCAGGCGCTGCTTCAGGGTTGGCCCGGTGGCCTCGGTCAGGGGTACGGCGATGGCCATGGTTACTCCACAGGGTTTGCGCGATGAATGACGCCGGCAGCGCGAACCGCCGGCGTGGAATGCAGTTGCGGGATGGGTCGGGCGCAGCGATACCCGTGCCGCCACCACGATGGGTACCGCAAGCTCAACCCATCCTACGCAGGCACTCGCCGCTTACTTCGCGGCCCAGGCGTTGAAGCGCTGTTCCAGTTGCTCGCCGAAGTCGGCCCAGAAGGCGACGTCCATGGCGACCTGGTCCTTGATGTTCTCAGGCGTGGTCGGCATGTTCTTCAGCAGCGCCTTGTCCAGCAGCGGCACCGCCTGGGTGTTAGCCGGACCGTAGGCGATGTTTTCCGAGTAGGTCTTCTGCTGCGCCGGCTGCACCGAATAGGCGATGAACTTGGCCGCTTCGTCCTGGTTCTTCGCGCCTTTCGGAATAGCCCAGGCGTCGAAGTCGTAGATGCCGCCGGTCCACACCACCTGCAGGTTGCTCTCCTTCTGCACGGCGGCGATGCGGCCGTTGTAGGCGGAGCTCATCACCACGTCGCCGGAGGCGAGGAATTGCGGCGGCTGGGCGCCGGCTTCCCACCACTGGATGCTCGACTTGATCTGGTCGAGTTTCTTGAAGGCACGGTCCTGGCCGTCCTTGGTGGCGAGCACCTTGTAGACGTCCGCCGGGGCGACGCCATCGGCCATCAGGGCGAATTCCAGGGTGTACTTGGCGCCCTTGCGCAGTCCGCGCTTGCCGGGGAATTTCTTAGTGTCCCAGAAATCAGCCCAGCCGGTCGGCGCGCTCTTCAGCTTGTCGGCGTTGTAGGCAAGCACCGTGGACCAGACGAAGAAGCCCACGCCGCACGGCTGGATGGCGCCAGGAACGAAGTCTTCGGCCTTGCCGAACTGTGCCGGGTCGAGTTCCTCGAAGAGGCCCTCGTCGCAGCCGCGGGCCAGTTCCGGCGACTCCACTTCCACCAGGTTCCAGGACACGCTGTTGGTGTCGACCATGGCTTTCACCTTGGCCATTTCGCCGTTGTACTCGCCGGCGATGATCTTGTTGCCGGTGCTGCTCTGGTAGGGCGCGTAGAAGGCTTTTTCCTGTGCGGCCTTGTTCGCCCCGCCGAAGGAAATCACCGTGAGGTCGGTAGCCATCGCGTGGGCCGCACAGGTCATGCCGAGGGCGAGGGCAGTCAGTTTCAGGCGGTTGGACATGTTCTTCTCTCCTAGCTGCTAGTGGGATGAAACGTGACGCCTCACCGCTACTCGGCGGCGAGCGGGTCCAGGGCGCGGACATGCTCGACGTGCCAGCCCAGCGGCAACACGTCGCCCACGGCCAGGCTCGGGTCGAGTTCGGCGATCGGCTGCTTGACGAAGAAGTCGGCGTTGCCGCAGACCTCCAGGCGGATGCGCACGTGATCGCCGAGATAGATGAACTCCACCACGCGACCGGAGAAGCGGTTCGCGCAGTTTTCGCTGGTGCCGTTCAGGCGAACACGCTCGGGGCGGATCGACAGGGTGACCGGCTCGCCGGGCTCGCCGACGTTCACCGCCAGCGCCTCGACCTTCTCGCCGCGCGCGAGGGCCACGGTGCAGCGATCGCCCTCGCGGCTGAGCAGCTTGCCGTTGAGGCGGTTGTTCTCGCCGATGAAGTTGGCGACGAAGGTGTTGCGCGGGAATTCGTAGAGTTCACGCGGCGGGGCGATCTGCTGGATCTCGCCCTGATGGAACACCGCCACGCGGTCGGACATGGTCAGCGCCTCGCCCTGGTCGTGGGTCACGTAGACCACGGTCACGCCGAGGCGCTCGTGGATGTGCTTGATCTCCATCTGCATGTGCTCGCGCAGCTGCTTGTCCAGCGCGCCGAGCGGTTCGTCCATCAGCACCAGCTGCGGCTCGAAGACCAGCGCGCGGGCCAGGGCCACGCGCTGCTGCTGGCCGCCGGAGAGCTGCGCCGGGTAGCGATGCCTGAAGGCGTCGAGCTGCACCATCGACAGCGCGCGCTTGACCCGCTCGCTGGCATCGCTGCGGTTCATGCCGCGCACCGAGAGCGGGAACGCGAGGTTCTCGGCCACCGTCATGTGCGGGAACAGCGCGTAGTTCTGGAACACCATGCCGATGTCGCGCTTGTGCGGCGGCACGTTGTTCAGGCTGCGCCCGGCGAGGAGGATTTCGCCGTTGGTGGGCGTCTCGAAGCCGGCCAGCATCATCAGGCTGGTGGTCTTGCCGGAGCCGGACGGCCCGAGCAGGGTGAGGAATTCGCCTTTGCGAATGTCCAGGTTGAGGTCTTTGACGATCAGCGACTCGCCGTCGTAACTCTTTTGCACACCGCGAAAACTGACCAGTGTGTCGCTGCCTTGAATCTCGGCCATGAACCGCACCCTTCTCTCTGTCGTATGCCGTGGGCAGAGACTAGAGAAGCGCGCCGCGCGGAAAAATCGGGCGCCAGGAGAGATTCGCATCAGCCGCGCGGAAGATGCCCTGTAGGCATCGCCCTACAGTACGAAAGGACAATCGACGCGCCGCCGCACCACCCTACCGTTGCCCGCCAGATTGGTACGGTCGAGCAGGCCGTTGGGTGGATCGCGCCTCATCGATCCACCGGGCGGTGCGACGGCGGATGAAGAGTGCGGGCTGCGCGCGACGGGCTGCGCGCCCCGATCCACCCTGCATCGGAAGGGGCGTCGGGTGGGCCGGTGTGCGAGCAGGGCCCAAGCCGGCGTCAGACCAGCTTGTGCTCCATCGCGTAGCGCACCAGGTCGGCCACCGAATGCGCGCCGAGCTTCTGCATCAGCCGCGCCTTGTGCGTGCTCACCGTCTTGCCGCTGACCGCCAGGTGCTGGGCGATCTCGTTGACGCCCTCGCCACGCGCCAGGCGCTCGAACACCGAGAACTCGCGCTCGGACAACTGCGCGTGCGGCGGTCGCGAATCGGTCAGGCCGACCTCGAAGACCATCCGGTCGGCCAGCTCCGGGTCGATGTAGCGCCCGCCGGCGGCGACCTTGCGGATCGCCGTGAGCAGCAGCGCCGGGTCGCTGTCCTTGGTGGCGTAGCCGGCGGCGCCGATCTTCAGCGCCCGCGCGGCCATCTGCGCCTCGTCGTGCATCGACAGCACCAGCACCGCCGGCGGCCTGGCCAGCGCGCGAATCCGCGGGATCGCCTCCAGGCCGTTGACGCCGGGCATCGAGATGTCCAGCAGCACCACCTCGCAGGGCGTCTGCCGCAGCACCTCCATCAACTGTTCGCCGTTGCCCGCCTCGCCGACCACCTGCAGGTCCCTGGCCAGGGCGATGAGCTGCTTGATGCCCTCGCGGACGATGGTGTGGTCTTCGGCCACCAGAACCCGAATCATGCGATTTCCTCGTCCAAAGCGACCCGCACGCTGAGGGTCGTCCCCTCGCCGGGGCTGCTGTCGATGTGCAACTGGCCGCCGAGGATCAGCATGCGTTCGCGCATGCCGACCAGGCCAAAGGATTTGCCCTGCCCGGCATTCTCGCCGAAGCCCTGCCCATCGTCGCTGACGCGCAGGCACAGGCAGCCCTGCTCGACGCTCAGGCGCACCTCGACGGTATGCGCGCGGGCGTGACGCATGACGTTGGTCAGCGCTTCCTGCAACACCCGGAACAGGCCGATGGCCTTGGCGTCGGACAGCGGCGGCAGGTGCTCGGGCACCTCGACCAGGCAGGGAATTCCGCTGCGCGCCTCGAAGCGCCGGGCCTGCCACTCGATCGCCGAGGCGATGCCGGCGTCGAGGATCGGCGGGCGCAGCGCGGTGGCCACGTCGCGCACCAGTTGGAACAGCTGGGCGATCAGCTTCTTCATGCTCTGTAGCCGCTCGCGCAGGCCGCTGTCGAGGTCGGCGTAGGCCAGTTCGCACATCGAGGTTTCCAGCTTGAGCACGGTGAGCATCTGCCCCAGCTCGTCGTGCACCTCGCGGGCGATGCGCGCCTTTTCCTCCTCGCGCACGCTTTCCAGGTGCGCCGACAACTGGCGCAGCTGGGCACGGGATTCGGCCAGTTCGAGTTCGATGCGCTTGTTCGCGCTGATGTCCCAGACCACCCCGTCCCACACCGCGCGGCCGTCCTCGAAGAAGCGCGCGCCGGCCTTGAGGTCGGCCCAGCGCAGCGAGCCGTCGCGCGTCAGGATGCGCCCCTGCCAATGCCAGTCGCGGTCGTTGTCCAGCGCCGCCTGCTGGGTCGCGCGGTAGTCGTCGAGGTCATTGGGATGCACCAGCCCGCGAATCCCGCGGCCGCCCTCGATCAGTTCGCTCGCCGCGTAGCCGGCCAGCACCTCGCTACCCTCGCCGATGAAGGCGAATGCGGCCGGCGCCTGGGCATGCGGGCGCTCCAGGCGGAACACCAGGCCCGGCACGTTGGAGGCGATGCCCTTGAGCCGCGCCTCGCTCTCCTGCAACGCGGCGATGGCCCGCCGGCGCTCGGTGACGTCGCTGAGGAACACCACCAGGTATTCCGAATCGGCGAAGCGCAGGAAGCTCAGCGACACGTCGGTCGGCAGCCAGCCGCCGTCGGCGCGGCGGCAGGCGGTCTCGAAACTCAGGCCACCGCCTTCGTCGCTGCGCGCGCGGCGCCACAGGCCGAGCCAGCGGTCCATGTTCAGCTGCGGATCGAAATCACCCAGCGGGCGTTCCAGCAGGGCGCCGGGCGGGTAGCCGAACATCGCCTCGGCGGCGCGGTTGGCGTAGCGGATGTGGCTGTCCCAGTTCACCCAGAGGATGCCCACGGTGCTCTGGTCGATGGAGAACTGGGTGAGGCGCAGCGCTTCCTCGGCGGCTTCGCGCAACTGGATCGCCAGCCGTGCCTCGGCCAGCCGTTTCTCCAGCCCGCGCTGCTGGCGACGCTGCCAATAGACGAGAAAGGCCGCGCAGCAGAACAGGATGCCGAGCAGCAGGCTGAGGTTCTGCCAGAAGCCGGGCGACTCGCCGAGCCGCGCATAGCGCGGTTGCAGCCAGCGTTCGTGCAGCTGCTCCAGATCCTTGGCCGGCAGGCTGCGCAGCCCGGCGTCGACGATCGCCGAGAGCTGTGGCCAGTCGCGCCGGCTGGCGACGCGCAGCAACTGCGGAAAGCCGACATCGCCGACCACCGCGAGCCCGGCGAACTCCGCCTCGCGGGACAGCCGGCCGAGCTGGGCCTCGTCGACCACGGCGTAGTCCACCTGCCGCTCGAGCAGCGCCCGCAACGCCTGGCGCTCGTTGTTCACCGCGACCTGGGCGATGGCGGGATAGGTGTCGCGCAGGTAGTCGCTCACCGCGCTCGGCTGGCGCAGCGCCACGCTGACGCCGACCAGTTGTTCCATGTCCACCGCCGCGCCGCCCTCGCGCTCGCCGACCAGCAACTGCGGCACCCGCAGGTAGGGATCGGAGAACAGCCACAGGCGCAGCCCGGCCGGCGTCTGGCTGAGGCCCGGCGCGATGTCGATCTGCCCGGAGCGCAGGCCGCGCTCCAGGGCCGCGGCGTCCGGATAGCTGCGCCAGCTCAGCTGCACCTGCAGCGCCGCCGCCAGTTGATTCATCAGTTCGACGTTTAGCCCCGACAGTTGCTGGCGGCGGCGGTCCAGCTCGGCATAGGGCGCCTGCAGCACGACGCCGACGCGCAGTTGCGGATGCTCACCCAGCCAGTCGCGCTGCGCGGCGCTCAGCGGCGGGTGCGCCGGCGCCGCCGCGGCGATCGCGGAAAGCGGCAGGCAGAGGACGAGGAGCAGCGAAAACAGGCGGATCATGCGAGAGTTACCAGGACGGGTCGCCGGCATAGAGTACTCCAGAGGCCGCTACGCCTGACAAATCGCCGGCGCGCCAGTACGCTGGGGCATCACCCACTCGCCCGTCCGGACCGCCGATGTCGCGCTCTATCCTGCCCCCGCTGTGCATCGCCCTGCTGCTCGGCGCCAGTGCCGTTCGCGGCGCGGAACCCGCGGCCGCGCCCGCCGCGCCGGCCGAGCGCGCGCCCCTGGAAGAACGCAGCCAGGACGAGGCCATCGCCCTTCAACGGCAATTGCCGACGGCAGAGCAGCAGCAGCTGGAGGCCGTCGGCGAGCGCTTCCTCGCGCTCTGGAAGCCGGCCAACAGCGCCACCCCGAGCGGCCTGGTGATCCTCCTGCCCGGCGAGGGCGAGCACCCCGACTGGCCGCGGGTGATCGGTCCGTTGCGCAGCAAGCTGGCCGACGCCGGCTGGCACACCCTCAGCCTGAGCCTGCCCGATCCGCTCGGCGACCCGTTGCCGGCGCGCGCGCCCGAGGCCACCGAACCGGCGAAGAAAGACGACGCGGCAAAAACCGACCCGCCGCCCGCCACCGGGGAAACGCCGCCGGCGGCCTCCGCGGAGGATCAGCGCAAGGCACACGGCGAGCGGGTCATGGCCCGCATCCAGGCGGCGCTGGACTTCGCCGCCGACAAGCAGGCGAAGACGGTCGTCCTCCTCGGGCACGGCAGCGGCGCCTGGTGGGCGGCGAGTTTCCTGGCCGAACGCAAGCCGGCGCAGATCCATCAACTGCTGATGGTGGAAGCCTCGGTCCCGGCCGGCTATGCACCGCCGCTGGACGAGCTGGTGCCGCCGCTCAAGCTCGCCACCGGCGACTTCTATTACAAGGACCGCAACGCCGACGCCGCCCTCGCGCGGCTGCAGGCCAGCAAGCGCCTGCAGCATCCGGCCTACGCGCTGATCGGCCTGGACGCCCTGCCGGCCAACCCCGACGCCGAGCAGGAACAGCTCGCCCGGCGCGTCCGCGGCTGGCTGACGCGCAATGTCGGGGAAGCCAAGAAGTGAGGCGTGCGTTCTGATGGGTGCGCATGGCGCACCCCAACGCCAAGTAGCGCGACGCCGTAGGGTGCGCCGCGTCCTCCCTATCACGACAGTCGATATGCGACGCTCCGGCAACGACTGAGCGGTAGGGTGCGCCGCGCGCACCGTGACGCACACACCGAAGCAGCGCGAAACTCGCCTAACGAAGTCCCTGCCGCTCGCGCACCAGCGCATAGGCCGCATGCAACTCGCGGGTCTTTTCCGTGGCCTGGCGAACCTGAGCCTCACTGGCGCCGCCACCGGCCAGCTTGTCCGGGTGATGCTGGCTGAGCAGCCGGCGGTAGGCGCGCTTGATCACCGCCAGGTCGCTGTCGGCGGGAATGCCGAGCAGCTTCAGGGCGCTTTCGTAGGTGTTCAACGTTCGCGGCGAAACGCCACCAGATGCACGCTTCTTGCGCGGCGGCTGCAGGTCCTCCACCTCGGCGGCGGACAACCCGAGCCAGCGCCCCCAGAGCAGGATCAGCTCGCGTTCGCGCTCACCGAGCTTGCCGTCGGCCAGCGCCATGCGCCAGCAGGCGCGCAGCAGCTCGCGCACCCGTTCCTGGTCGGTGCGCAGGCGCATCAGCGGTTTGCGCAGGCCCAGCTCGTCGCGCTTGCCCCGCGAGAACGCGGCGATCGCCCGTTTCAAGGCGGCGGCGTCCAGCCCCAGCCGGCGCATCTCCGCCCGCGCCTGCTCGATGTGCACTTCGAGCACGCGGCCCTCGCTCTTCGCCAGCCGCCCGAGCAGGACGAACAGCAGTTCCTCGAGTGGCAGCGCCGCGCCGCCGAGAAGCTCGCGCAGGCCGGCCCAGGAGTCGATCTTCAGGCGCCGGTCCAGCACCTGGCCGAGGACCGCGCCGAGCAGCGCGCCCGGAATGCTCGCCACCGCCCAGCCGACGCCGGCGCCCAGAAAGGTGATCGGCCAGAAGAACACCTCAGCCCCGCGCCGCGAGCAGACGCTCGACATCGGCCAGGCGCTCGTGGGTGCCGACGTCGACCCAGGCTCCGGCGTGACGCTCGCCCGTGACCAGCCCCTCGCGCAGCGCCTGGCGCAGCAACGGCGCCAGCTTGAAGGCACCGTCCTCGCAACCGAGGAACAGCTGCGGATCGATCACCGCGATGCCGCTGTAGGTCAGGTTCTCGCCCTCCTGCGCGTCGCCGACCAGGCCGTCGTGCAGGCTGAAATCGCCCTGCGGATGGTGCGCCGGGTTGTCCACCAGAAGCAGGTGGGCCAGGCCGTCGAGAGGCTTGCGCAAGGCGGCGAAATCGAAGTCGCCCCAGACGTCGCCGTTGACCAGCAGGAAGGGTTGATCGCCCAGCAGGGGCAGCGCGCGGAAGATGCCGCCACCGGTTTCCAGCGGCTCGCCCTCGGCGGAATAACGGATCGTCACGCCGAAGCGCGCGCCGTCGCCGAGGTAGTCCTCGATCTGCTCGCCGAGCCAGGCATGGTTGATCACCAGTTCGCGGAAACCGGCAGCCGCCAACGCGCGTACGTGGTACTCGATCAGCGGCACGCCGCCGGCACGCACCAGCGGCTTGGGCGTGTGCAGGGTCAGCGGACGCAATCGCTCGCCCTTGCCGGCGGCGAGGATCATCGCCCTCATCGGCGCTTCTCCGGGTTCGGCAGGCTGGCGATCAGTTCGCCGAGTTCGGCCAGTTCCGGTCGCCGTGCGACCACCGCCTCGATGTAGCGGAAGAAGCGCGGCACGTCGCCGAGGTAGCGCGGCTTGCCGTCGCGGTGGCAGATGCGCGCGAAGATGCCGATCACCTTGAGGTGACGCTGCACGCCCATTAGGTCGCTGGCGCGGAGGAAGTCGTCCAGCTCGGCCTGCACCGGGATGCCGGCGGCGCGGGCGCGCTGCCAGTAGTCCTCCAGCCAGCCGCGCACACGTGCCTCCGGCCAGCTGAGGAAGGCGTCCTTGAACAGGCAGGTGATGTCGTAGGTGACCGGGCCATAGACGGCGTCCTGGAAATCCAGCACGCCGGGATTGGGCGTGCTGAGCATCAGGTTGCGCGGCATGAAATCGCGGTGCACCAGCACCTTCGGCTGCGCCAGGGCACTGTCGATCAGCAACGCGCTGATGCGCTGCCAGGCCGCCAGGCGCTCGCCGTCCAGGGACACGCCCAGCTCGTGCTGCAGGTACCAGTCGGGGAAGAGCTGTAGCTCGCGGCGCAGCAAGGCGTCGTCGTACTGCGCCAGATCGCCGTCCAGGGGCAGCCGCTGGAACGCCAGCAGGGCCTGCAGGGCATCCTCGAACAGCGCGTCGGCGTTGTCCGGGGCGATCACCTCGAGGTAGGTCTGCCGGCCGAGATCGTCGAGCAGCAGGAAGCCGCGCTCGAGGTCGGCAGCGAGAATCTTCGGCACGTGAACACCGGCTCCGGCGAGCATTTGCGCCATCCGTACGAAGGGCCGGCAGTCTTCCTGCGGCGGCGGAGCGTCCATCAGGATCAGGCTGCGACCCTCGCTTTCCCAGCGAAAGTAACGCCGAAAACTGGCGTCGCTGCTGGCGGGCGTTAGCCGTCCTCCTGCCGGAGCAGCCCAGCCCAGAGAGGCGCAGGCCTCGGGAAGGCACTGATCCAGCCAGGCGCTTATTTGTTGCAGACGTACATCTTCATCGGGCATTGCAGGGCTCTCCGACGGCGCTAGCCGTTGCGCGGGTCATGCTTTATTATCCAGCATCTTTTTCAGCCCATCGAGAGGCGTGCGGCCCCCCGCGGCCGATGGCGCGCAGGAAGCCTGGATTAATAAGATGGCAGTAAAGTCCCCCGCGTTTCGCAAGAAGTTTCCTCTGTTGGTGTCCGCAAGCCTGTTGGCCCTGCAGCCCGTCGCTACCCAATACGTTGTCGCCGCCGAGCAATACGATTGCCAGGCTTCCGCCGGTAGTTGGGCCTGCGCACCGAAAAGCGAGCCGGCGAACCTGCCTCCACGCCCGGTGCACAGCAACTCGGCGGTCAGCTCCACCGTCGGCACCACGGCCGCCGAGCCCGCGACGGCCGCCGCGGCGCAACCCGCAGGCACCCGCCTGGTAACGGAGAACAAGGGCAAGGCCCTGACGGCACGCAGTGCGGACTACAGCCATATCGACTGGGTCCCGCGCGAAAAGCTCACGCCTGCCCAGTTGGCCGAAGCCGGTCCTTACTGCGCCGGCGCCTATGTCGAGCCGCTGCGCCCGGGCATGGATGACAAGACGCCACTGAGCGAAGCGCCGATGTTCGTTTCCGCCAAGGCCTCTCGCTACGAGCAGACCGAACAGGTCGCGACCCTCGCTGGCGATGTCGTGCTGCGCCAGAGCCATCTGCAGGTCGAGGCCGACGAAGCCAATCTGCACCAGCTGGAAAACAAGGGTGAACTGGTCGGCAACGTCCGCTTGCGCGACAACGGTGCCCTGGTGGTCGGCGATCGCGCCGAGCTGCAGCTGGACAACGGCGAAGCCAAGATCGAGAACGCCGAGTACGTGCTGCACAAGTCGCACATCCGCGGCAGCGCGCAGTACGCCAAGCGTGAAGAGACCGCGATCATCCGCCTGAAGGACGGTACCTACACCCGCTGCGAACCGGGCGAGAACACCTGGTACCTGAAGGGCAACAACATCACCCTGAACCCGGCATCCGGTTTCGGCACGGCGACCAACGTGACCCTGCGGGTGAAAGACCTGCCGGTGTTCTACACGCCGTACATCCAGTTCCCGATCGACGACCGTCGCCAGTCCGGCTTCCTCCAGCCGAGCATCAGCAATTCCAGCGACACCGGTTTCTCGCTGCTCACGCCGTACTACTTCAACCTGGCGCCGAACTACGACGCCACGCTCTATCCGACCCTGATGACCAAGCGCGGTCTGCAGATGGAAGGCGAGGTCCGCTACCTGACCAAGAGCACCGAGGGCCAGGTCGGCGCCTCCTTCCTCAACGACGAGGAGGACCAGCGCAAGAACCAGTCGGAATACGAAGACACCCGCTGGATGTACAGCTGGCAGCACAAGGGCGGCCTGGATACTCGCCTGCTGAGCGAAGTCGATTACACCGAGATCAGCGATCCCTACTACTTCCAGGATCTGGAAACCCAGCTGGGCATCAACACCGGCGACTACCTCGACAAGCGTGGCACCCTGACCTGGCGCGGCGACAGCTACACCGCCCGCCTCAACGTGCAGGGCTACGAGCGCGCGACCGTCACCGACATCACCCCGTACGAGCGTCTGCCGCAACTCACCCTGAACGGCACCCTGCCGTTCCAGCCGGCGGGCCTGAACTTCTCGTACAACACCGAAATCGTCCGTTTCGACCGCGATCTGCGTAGCGGTTTCTTCACCAACCGCGACAACCAGCTCGAATCCTGGTACGACAACAACCTGACCGGACTGGCGCGCGCCGACGGCAACCGCCTCCACGTCGAGCCGGGCGTAAGCCTGCCGCTCAACTGGTCCTTCGGTTACCTCAAGCCGTCGGTCAAGTACGCCTACACCAGATACGATCTTGATCTGGACTCCAGGGGACAGGACCCAGCTTTCAACGGCGTAACAAATTTCAACGACTCACCTAGCCGCAGCGTACCGATCTACAGCGTCGACAGCGGCCTGTACTTCGACCGCAACACCCAGCTGTTCGGCAACTCCTACCGCCAGACTCTGGAACCGCGCCTGTTCTACCTCTACGTACCCGAGGAAGACCAGACCGACATTCCGGTGTTCGACACCAGCGAAAGCACCTTCAACTATGCCTCGCTGTTCCGCGAAAACCGCTTTTCCGGCAGCGACCGCATCGGCGACGCCAACCAGCTGTCCCTCGGCGTGACCAACCGCTGGATCGAGCCGAACGGTTTCGAGCGGCAGCGTTTCAGCATCGGCCAGGCGATCTACTTCGAGGATCGCAAGGTACAGATGCCGGGCATCGACTACCGCGACCGCAACGAATCGCAGTCCTCGGTATCGCCCTACGCGCTGGAGTACATGTATCGCTTCAACCGCGACTGGCGCCTGACCTCGGACTTCAACTGGGACCCGGACTCGCGTGAAACCCGCTCCGGCAGCGCGATGTTCCACTACCAGCCCGAAGACAACCCGAATAAGGTGATCAACGCCGGCTACCGCTACCGCGCCGACACCGTGCGCTTCGACCAGGCCTCGGGTACCTGGGACTACTCGCAGGATTTCGGAACTCCTACTCTGCAAGATGGCTCGCCGAACCCGAACTACATCAAGGACTACTACAAGATCAGCCAGCATGACTTCTCGACCATCTGGCCGATCGTCCCGCAGTGGAGTGTCATCGCGCGCTGGCAGTACGACTACAACCGCAACCGTACGCTGGAGGCATTCGGCGGCTTCGAATACGACAGCTGCTGCTGGAAGCTGCGTCTGGTCAATCGCTACTGGATCGACTACGACGAAGCCAGCCTGAACCCGGACCGCAACGACGAAGCGGACCGCGGCATCTTCCTCCAGATCGTGTTCAAGGGCCTCGGTGGGGTACTTGGCAATGGTGTCGAGACTTTCCTCGACAAAGGCATCGAAGGTTATCGTGAACGTGAAGACCAAGCTTTCTGAGTGTCTGCGCCCGCTGCTGTTGGGCGCAGTGTTTGTCGGTACCCTGGCACACGCCCAGGTGCAATCGCTGGACCGCGTGGTCGCCATCGTCGACAACGACGTGATCATGAAGAGCCAGCTGGACCAGCGCGTACGGGAAGTCGAGCAGACCATCACCAAACGGGGCGGCCAGCTACCGCCCGAGAACGTGCTGGACCCGCAGGTGCTCGATCGGCTGATCATCGAGAACCTGCAGCTGCAGATGGGCGAACGCTCGGGCATCCGCATCGGCGACGACGAACTGAACGACGCGATCACCACCATCGCCCAGCGTAATGGCATGACCGTCGACCAGTTCCGCGCCGCGCTGAAGCAGGATGGCCTGTCGTTCGACGACGCCCGCGAGCAGGTCCGTCGCGAGATGATCATCAGCCGCGTGCGGCAACGTCGCGTGGCTGAGCGCATCCAGGTCACCGACCAGGAAGTGCAGAACTTCCTTGCCTCCGACATGGGCAAGATGCAGCTGTCCGAAGAGTTCCACCTGGCCAACATCCTGATTCCGGTTCCCGACGCCGCGTCGGCGGACGCCATCCAGGCCGCAGAGCGCAAGGCCCAGGATCTGCACGCGCAACTGCTCAAGGGGGCCGACTTCGCCCAGCTGTCCATCGCCCATTCCGCCAGCGAGAACGCGCTGGAAGGTGGCGACATGGGCTGGCGCAAGGCCGCCCAGCTGCCGCAGCCGTTCGACACCATGATCGGTGCGATGAACCCGGGCGAAGTCACCGAACCGCTGCGCACGCCGGGCGGTTTCATCATCCTCAAGCTGGTCGAGAAGCGCGGCGGCGACACCCAGGTTCGTGACGAAGTGCATGTCCGCCACATCCTGATCAAGCCCAGCGAAATCCGCAGCGAAGCCGAGACCCAGCGCCTCGCCGAGCGCCTCTACGAGCGCATCCGCGCCGGTGAGGATTTCGCCGAGCTGGCGAAGAACTTCTCCGAAGACCCGGGCTCCGCGCTCAACGGCGGCGACCTGAACTGGGTCGACCCCAACGCGCTGGTTCCCGAATTCCGTCAGGTGATGACGGACACGCCCAGCGGGCAGGTGTCGAAACCGTTCAAGAGCCCGTACGGCTGGCACGTGCTGGAAGTGCTCGGACGCCGCGCCACCGACAACAGCGCGCAGTTCCGCGAGCAACAGGCGATGAACGCGCTGCGCAACCGCAAGTACGACGAGGAACTGCAGGCCTGGCTGCGGCAGATCCGCGACGAGGCTTACGTGGAGATCAAACTCTGAGGGGCAACCCGCAGCGTTGAGAAAGCCCGGCAGCCGCCGGGCTTTTTCGTTTTCGCGGCCCCCGGGTTTACAGTAATGCCCCTGCCACCGGAGAGTCTTCCAATGACCGTTCAACCCGTTTTTGCGCTCACCCCGGGCGAACCCGCCGGCATCGGACCGGACCTCTGCCTGCTGCTGGCCGGGCAGGCACAGCCACATCCGCTGGTGGCCATCGCCAGCCTCGCGCTGCTTGGCGAGCGTGCGCTCCAGCGCGCGCTGAACGTCGAGCTGATTCCCGTCGGGCCGGGCCAATGGCCGGAAGAAGCCGCGCCGGCCGGCAGCCTCTACGTCTGGGATACGCCGCTGCGCGCCCCGGTGACGGCGGGCCAGCTCGACGCCGCGAATGCGGCCTACGTGCTGGAAACCCTGACCCGCGCCGGCCAGGGCTGCCTGGCGGGCGACTTCGCCGGGATGATCACCGCGCCGGTGCACAAGGGCGTGATCAACGATGCCGGCATCGCGTTCTCCGGGCACACCGAGTTTCTCGCCGACCTCACCGGCACCGAGCAGGTGGTGATGATGCTGGCCACGCGCGGCCTGCGGGTGGCACTGGTGACCACTCACCTGCCGCTCAGGGATGTCGCCGATGCGATCACCGCCGAGCGCCTGACGCGCGTCACGCGCATCCTGCATGCCGACCTGCGCGACAAGTTCGGCATCGCCCGGCCGCGCATCCTCGTGTGCGGCCTCAATCCCCATGCCGGCGAAGGCGGTCATCTCGGGCGCGAGGAAATCGAGGTGATCGAACCGACCCTGGAGCAGCTGCGCGCGGAAGGGATCGACCTGATCGGCCCGCTGCCCGCCGACACGCTGTTCACGCCCAAGCACCTCGAGCGGTGCGACGCGGTACTCGCCATGTACCACGACCAGGGCCTGCCGGTGCTCAAGTACAAGGGCTTCGGCGCGGCGGTGAACGTCACCCTGGGCCTGCCGATCATCCGCACCTCGGTCGACCACGGCACCGCGCTGGACCTCGCCGGCAGCGGCCGGATCGACAGCGGCAGCCTGGCGGTCGCGCTGGAAACCGCCTACCAGATGGCTGAAGCCCGCGCCGCGCGGCGCTGAGCACGCCGTTTCCGGCTGCGGGCTGCGCCCCGGCGAATCGGCGCCCGGGGCAATGCTGCTAAACTGCGCGCCTTCGTCGTTTAGCTTCCGCTCTGGCCTGTCGCCTGCAGCCGAAGCCTGGAGCCTTTTCGCAATGTCCGAGTACCAACACCGCGCCCGCAAACGCTTCGGCCAGAACTTCCTGCACGATGCGGGGGTAATCCACCGCATTCTGCGCGGCATTCATCCCCGCGAAGGCGAGCGCCTGGTGGAGATCGGCCCCGGCCAGGGCGCCCTCACCGAGGGCCTGCTCGACAGCGGCGCGCAGCTCGACGTGATCGAGCTGGACCTCGACCTGATCCCGATCCTGCGCGAGCGCTTCGGCAGCCGGCCGAACTTCAGCCTGCACCAGGGCGACGCGCTGAAGTTCGACTTCGCCCGCCTCAGCGATCAGCCGCACAGCCTGCGCGTGGTCGGCAACCTGCCCTACAACATCTCGACGCCGCTGATCTTCCACCTGCTCGATCACGCCGGGCTGATCCGCGACATGCACTTCATGCTGCAGAAGGAGGTCGTCGAGCGCCTCGCCGCCGGCCCCGGCGGCGGCGATTGGGGCCGGCTGTCAATCATGGTGCAGTATCACTGCCGCGTGGAGCACCTGTTCAACGTCGGCCCGGGAGCCTTCAACCCGCCGCCCAAGGTCGACTCCGCCATCGTGCGCCTGGTGCCGCACGATGTCCTGCCGTTCCCGGCCAGGGATCATCGCCAGCTCGAGCGCGTGGTCCGCGACGCCTTCAACCAGCGCCGCAAGACCCTGCGCAACACGCTCAAGGGCCTGCTCGATGCCCAGGCGATCGAAGCCGCCGGCGTGGATGGCAGCCTGCGCCCGGAGCAGCTCGACCTCGCCGCCTTCGTTCGCCTCGCCGACAAGCTCTGCGAGCAGACAAGCACCGCCTAACACCCTAGACTCGCCACAGACACCTTCGAGTTCTTGCGCATGCCCGATCCGCGTTACCACATCGACGTCACGGTGATTTCGCGCTTCCTCCCCGAGCAGTCCCAGCCGGAGCA
The DNA here is from genome assembly GCF_002438225.1 of Pseudomonas sp. UBA6310. Lineage (NCBI taxonomy): Bacteria > Pseudomonadati > Pseudomonadota > Gammaproteobacteria > Pseudomonadales > Pseudomonadaceae > Pseudomonas > Pseudomonas sp. UBA6310. The sequence continues at coordinate 37,098 of NZ_DJTK01000029.1, forward strand.
GGAGCGTTTCGCCTTCGCCTATACCGTCACCCTGAGCAATGCCGGCGAGCTGCCGGCCAAGCTCCTCTCGCGCCACTGGGTGATCACCGACGGCAACGGCAATGTGCAGGAAGTGCGCGGTTCCGGAGTCATCGGCCAGCAGCCGCGCCTGGAACCCGGACAGAGCCACACCTACAGCAGCGGCACCATGATGACCACGCGGGTCGGCAACATGCACGGCAGCTATCAGATGCTGGCCGACGATGGCACCCGCTTCGATGCACCGATCGCGCCCTTCCGCCTGGCGGTGCCCGGGGCCCTGCACTGATGGCGGTGTATGCCGTCGGCGACCTGCAAGGCTGCCTCGATCCGCTGAAATGCCTGCTCGAACGGGTGGCCTTCGACCCGCTCAAGGACCGCCTTTGGCTGGCCGGCGACCTGGTCAACCGCGGTCCGCAATCGCTGGAGACGCTGCGCTACCTGTACGTCATGCGCGACGCGCTGGTGATCGTCCTGGGCAACCACGACCTCCACCTGCTAGCGGTCGCGCACAACGTCAAGCGGCTGAAGAAGCAGGACACCCTGCGCGAAATCCTCGACGCACCCGATCGCCAGGAACTGATCGACTGGCTGCGTCGGCAAAAGCTCCTACACCACGATCCGGTGCTCGGCTTCGCCATGGTCCACGCCGGCATTCCGCCGCAATGGACGCTGAAAAAGGCGCTCAAGCGCGCGGCCGAGGTCGAGGACGTGATGCGTGATGATCGGCTCCTGCCGCTGTTCCTCGACGGCATGTATGGCAACGAGCCGGCGAAGTGGAACAGCGACCTCGAAGGCGTCGCCCGGCTGCGCACCATCACCAACTATTTCACCCGCATGCGCTTCTGCACCGCGGACGGTACGCTGGACCTGAACAGCAAGGAAAGCGCCGACAACCCGCCGCCCGGCTTCGCACCCTGGTTCAGCTTCCCGGAGCGCAAGACCCTCGGCCAGAAGCTGATCTTCGGCCACTGGGCGGCGCTCGAAGGGCGCTGCGACGAGCCGGGCCTGTTCGCCCTGGACACCGGCTGCGTATGGGGTGGCAGTCTGACGCTACTCGACCTGGGCAGCGGCCAGCGCCATCATTGCGATTGTCAGTAACCGTCAGCGAGCCTCCCATGACCGAGTTCAAACGCATTCCCCCGCAACAGGCACAGACGCTGCGCGAACAGGGCGCGGTGGTGGTCGACGTGCGCGACCCGCAGAGCTTCGCGGCCGGCCACATCAGCGGCTCGCGGCACCTGGACAACTACTCCCTGGCCGATTTCATCGCCCAGGCCGATCTCGATAAGCCCCTGATCGTCACCTGTTACCACGGCAACTCCAGCCAGGGCGCGGCCGCCTATCTGGTCAACCAGGGCTTCGCCGAGGTGTACAGCCTGGATGGCGGATTCGAGCTCTGGCGGGTCACCTACCCCGAACAAACCTCCCAGGCGCACGCCGAATAATTTTTTTTGCAATGACGCAATGCCTTGTCCCGCCTGGTCTTCCGCTGCGCGGGGAAGGAGCGCAATATGAGGACAAGCTTCAGCGTTCTTGATCATCGCGATATCGAACTATCCTTCACTGCAGGCCATCCAAATCAGGGGAAAAGCCGGCCCACCGGCTACCGGAGCGGGAGCGACCTTTTAGGTGTACTGGGGGATTGATCGGCCGACTTGTCGACTGATTGCCAGCGCCCGCAAGAGCGAGCTCGCATCGGCTCCGAGCATCGAGCGAGGTGATGTAATGAGTATATTCAGCCACTTCCAACAACGCTTCGAATCCACGCGCCAGGAGGAGCTGTCCCTCCAGGAATACCTCGACCTGTGCAAGCAGGACAAAAGCGCCTACGCCAGCGCGGCGGAACGGATGCTCATGGCCATCGGCGAACCGGAGGTGCTGGATACTTCGGTGGACTCGCGGATGTCGCGGATATTCTCCAACAAGGTCATCCGCCGCTACCCGGCATTCGCCGACTTCCACGGCATGGAAGACTGCATCGAACAGATCGTTTCCTACTTCCGTCACGCGGCCCAGGGCCTGGAAGAGAAGAAACAGATCCTCTACCTCCTCGGCCCGGTCGGCGGCGGTAAATCCTCCCTGGCGGAAAAACTCAAGCAACTGATCGAGAAGGTGCCGTTCTACGCGATCAAGGGCTCGCCGGTTTTCGAGTCACCCCTCGGCCTGTTCAACGCCACGGAGGATGGCGACATCCTCGAAGAGGACTACGGCATCCAGCGCCGCTACCTGTCCACCATCATGTCCCCCTGGGCGACCAAGCGCCTGCAGGAATTCGGCGGTGACATCAGCCAGTTCCGCGTGGTCAAGCTCTACCCCTCGATTCTCAACCAGATCGCCGTGGCCAAGACCGAGCCGGGCGATGAGAACAATCAGGACATCTCCGCGCTGGTGGGCAAGGTGGATATCCGCAAGCTGGAGGAATTCCCGCAGAACGACGCCGACGCCTACAGCTACTCGGGCGCCCTGTGCCGGGCGAACCAGGGCCTGATGGAATTCGTCGAGATGTTCAAGGCGCCGATCAAGGTGCTGCACCCGCTGCTGACTGCCACCCAGGAAGGCAACTACAACAGCACCGAGGGCCTCGGCGCGATCCCGTTCAACGGCATCCTGCTGGCACACTCCAACGAATCCGAGTGGCACACCTTCCGCAACAACAAGAACAACGAGGCGTTCATCGACCGCATCTACATCGTCAAGGTGCCGTACTGCCTGCGCGTGTCCGATGAAATCAAGATCTACGACAAACTGCTGATCAACAGCTCGCTGTCCAAGGCCCATTGCGCGCCGGACACGCTCAAGATGCTGGCGCAGTTCTCCACCCTGTCGCGCCTGAAGGAGCCTGAAAACTCCAACATCTATTCGAAGATGCGCGTCTACGACGGAGAAAACCTCAAGGACACCGATCCCAAGGCCAAGTCGATTCAGGAGTACCGCGACAGCGCGGGCGTCGACGAGGGCATGACCGGGCTGTCCACGCGCTTCGCCTTCAAGATTCTTTCCAAGGTCTTCAATTTCGACCCCAACGAAGTGGCGGCCAACCCGGTGCACCTGCTCTACGTCCTCGAACAGCAGATCGAGCAGGAACAGTTCCCCGCCGAGGTGCGCGAGCGTTACCTGCGCTACCTGAAGGAATACATGGCGCCGCGCTACATCGAGTTCATCGGCAAGGAAATCCAGACCGCCTACCTCGAGTCCTACAGCGAGTACGGGCAGAACATCTTCGACCGCTACGTGCTGTACGCGGACTTCTGGATCCAGGATCAGGAGTATCGCGACCCGGAAACCGGCGAGATCCTCAATCGCGTGGCGCTCAACGAGGAACTGGAAAAGATCGAGAAGCCCGCCGGCATCAGCAATCCGAAGGACTTCCGCAACGAGATCGTCAACTTCGTGTTGCGCGCCCGCGCCAACAACAACGGCAAGAACCCGACCTGGCTCAGCTACGAGAAACTGCGGGTGGTGATCGAGAAGAAGATGTTCTCCAACACCGAGGACCTGCTGCCCGTCATCAGTTTCAACGCCAAGGCAAGCAAGGAGGATCAGCAGAAACACAGCGATTTCGTAAGACGCATGGTCGAGCGCGGTTACACCGAGAAGCAGGTGCGCCTGCTCTCCGAGTGGTATCTGCGGGTGCGCAAATCGCAGTAACCCGCCTCAAGCCATAAGCACCCGGCTACGCGCCCCCGGGGATCGCCCGTGGGTGCGTAGCCGGAGCTTGCTCCTCGGAGGGGCCTATGAGTTACGTGATCGACCGACGCCTGAACGGTAAGAACAAGAGCACGGTGAACCGCCAGCGATTCCTGCGGCGCTACCGTGATCACATCAAGAAGGCGGTCGAGGAGGCCGTCGGCCGCCGCTCCATCACCGACATGGAGCATGGCGAGAACATCAGCATTCCTGGCCGCGATATCGATGAGCCCGTGTTGCACCATGGGCGCGGCGGCAAGCAGTCCATCGTCCATCCGGGCAACAAGGAGTTCACCGCAGGCGAACGCATCCCGCGCCCTCAGGGCGGCGGCGGTGGCGGCGGCCAGGGCAAGGCGAGCAACTCCGGCGAAGGCATGGACGAGTTCGTCTTCCAGATCACCCAGGAGGAATTCCTCGAGTTCATGTTCGAGGACCTGGAGCTGCCGAACCTGGTGAAACGCCACCTGGAAGGCAGCGACACCTTCAAGACCGTCCGCGCCGGCATCAGCAGCGAGGGCAACCCGTCGCGTATCAATATCATCCGCACCCTGCGTTCGGCCCATGCCCGGCGCATCGCATTGTCCGGCAGCAGCCGCGCCAAGCTGCGCGCGGCGGAGATCGAACTGGAGCGGCTCCGGCTCGAGGAGCCGGACAACTTCAGCGACATCCGCGAGACCGAGGAACTGATCGCCCGGCTGCGCGGGCGCATCGCACGGGTGCCGTTCCTCGACACCTTCGATCTCAAGTACAACCTGCTGACCAAGCAACCCAATCCCAGCTCCAAAGCCGTGATGTTCTGCCTGATGGACGTCTCCGGCTCGATGACGCAGGCGACCAAGGACGTCGCCAAGCGCTTCTTCATCCTGCTTTACCTGTTCCTCAAGCGCAGCTACGACAAGATCGAAGTAGTGTTCATCCGTCACCACACCAGCGCCCGCGAAGTGGACGAGGAAGAGTTCTTCTACTCGCGGGAAACCGGCGGCACCATCGTTTCCAGCGCACTGAAGCTGATGCAGGAAATCATGGCAGAGCGCTATCCGGTCAACGAATGGAACATCTACGGCGCCCAGGCTTCGGACGGCGACAACTGGAACGACGACTCGCCGATCTGCCGGGACATCCTCATCAAGCAGATCATGCCCTTCGTCCAGTACTTCACCTATGTCGAGATCACCCCGCGTGAACACCAGGCGTTGTGGTACGAGTACGAGGCCGTGCGCGAGGCCTTCGACGACAGCTTCGCCCAGCAGCAACTGGTTTCGGCCGGCGACATCTACCCGGTATTCCGCGAGTTGTTCCAACGGAGGCTCGCCTGATGAGCGCACGTGAACGCAGGGCCCAGCCCCTTTCCACCGGCTCGGAATGGACCTTCGACCTGATCCGCACCTACGACCGCGAGATCGGCCGGATCGCCGAGCGCTACGCGCTGGACACCTATCCGAACCAGATCGAAGTGATCACCGCCGAGCAGATGATGGACGCCTACGCGTCGGTGGGCATGCCGCTCGGCTATCACCACTGGTCCTACGGCAAGCACTTCCTCAGCACCGAAAAGTCCTACACGCGCGGGCAGATGGGCCTGGCCTACGAGATCGTGATCAACTCCGACCCGTGCATCGCCTACCTGATGGAGGAAAACACCATCTGCATGCAGGCGCTGGTGATTGCCCACGCCTGCTACGGGCACAATAGTTTCTTCAAGGGCAACTACCTGTTCCGCACCTGGACCGATGCCAGCTCGATCATCGATTACCTGGTGTTCGCCAAGCAGTACATCATGCAGTGCGAGGAGCGCCACGGTATCGACGCCGTGGAGGACCTGCTGGACTCCTGCCACGCGCTGATGAATTACGGCGTCGACCGCTACAAGCGCCCCTACCCGATCTCCGCCGAAGAAGAGCGGCGCCGGCAGAAGGACCGCGAGGAACACCTGCAGAAGCAGATCAACGACCTCTGGCGGACCATCCCCAAAGGCGCCGGCAAGGAGGATGGCCACGACAGCAAGCGGTTTCCGCCCGAACCGCAGGAGAACATCCTCTATTTCATCGAGAAGCACGCGCCGCTGCTGGAGCCCTGGCAGCGCGAAGTGGTGCGCATCGTGCGCAAGATCGCGCAGTACTTCTATCCGCAGCGGCAAACCCAGGTGATGAACGAAGGCTGGGCGACCTTCTGGCACTACACGCTGATGAACGACCTCTACGACGAGGGCCTGGTCAGCGACGGCTTCATGATGGAGTTCCTGCAGTCGCACACCAGCGTGATCTTCCAGCCCGGTTTCGACAGCCCCTATTACAGCGGCATCAACCCGTACACGCTGGGTTTCGCCATGTACACCGACATCCGCCGCATGTGCGAGAACCCCACCGACGAGGATCGCCGCTGGTTCCCCGAGATCGCTGGCAGCGACTGGCTGACCACGGTGAAATTCGCCATGAGCAGCTTCAAGGACGAGAGCTTCATCCTGCAGTTCCTCTCGCCCAAGGTGATCCGCGACCTCAAGCTGTTCGGCATCCTCGACGATGACCAGAAGGACGAGCTGCTGGTCCCGGCGATCCACGACGAGAGCGGCTATCGCACCATCCGCGAGCTGCTCGCAGCACAGTACAACCTCGGCAACCGCGAACCCAACGTGCAGATCTGGAACGTCGACCGCCGTGGCGACCGTTCGCTGACCCTGCGCCACACCCAGCACGACCGCAAACCGCTGGGCGAGTCGACCGAAGAGGTGCTCAAGCACCTGCATCGGCTGTGGGGCTTCGACGTGCACCTGGAAACCGTGCAGGGCGACAAGGTCATGCACACCCATCACGTTCCGGCAAAGGGCGAGCACGACAACGACGGCGGCTACCCGCGACTCGATCTGGCCCTGCCGCCGATCTGACCCACCGGCCGGAGCGCGCGATCGCCCCGGCCGTCTCTCGCGTACCGCGACGCAGGTGTGTCGTCGGCCGCCAACCGTTATCCTCCGCGGCTCGGAGGTGAACATGCAGATTTTCAAGGTGGGTGGGGCCGTGCGTGACCGGTTGCTGGGGCGACCGGTTACCGAGGTCGACTGGGTGGTGGTCGGTTCGACGGCGGAGGAGATGCAAGCCCTGGGATTTCGCCCGGTGGGCGCCGATTTCCCGGTTTTCCTGCATCCGAAGACCGGCGAGGAATACGCGCTCGCGCGCACCGAGCGCAAGAGCGGCCGGGGCTATGGCGGCTTTACCTTCTTCGCCGATCCACGGGTCACCCTGGAGGAAGACCTGATCCGCCGCGACCTGACCATCAACGCGATGGCCGAGGATGACCACGGTCAGTTGATCGACCCCTACCACGGCCAGCAGGACCTGCAAGCCAGGCTGCTGCGGCACGTCTCCCCCGCCTTCGCCGAAGACCCGCTGCGCGTGCTGCGCGTCGCCCGCTTCGCCGCGCGCTATGCCCCGCTTGGCTTTCGCGTCGCCGAGGAAACCCAGGCGCTGATGCGGCAGCTCGCCGAGTCCGGCGAGTTGCAGGCGTTGACGCCCGAGCGCAGCTGGAAGGAAATCTCCCGGGCGCTGATGGAGCCGCGCCCCGACGTCTTCGTGCAGGTGCTACGCGACTGCGGCGCCCTCGCCGAATTGCTGCCGGAGGTCGACGCCCTGTTCGGCGTGCCGCAGCCGCCGCAGCACCATCCCGAGATCGATACCGGCGCCCATGTGCTGGCCGTGCTGCGCCAATGCGCCGAACACGGCCAGCCGCTCACCGTGCGCTGGGCCTGCCTGCTGCACGATCTCGGCAAGGGCCTCACCCCGCCGGAGGAATGGCCGAAGCACATCGCCCATGAACACAAGGGGCGCAAGCCGATCGCTGCGGTGAACGCGCGCTGCAAGGTGCCGCGCGAGTGCGCCGAGCTAGCGCTGCTGGTGGGCGAATACCACACCCATGCCCATCGGGCCCTGGAGCTGCGCCCCTCGACGCTGTTCGAGTTGCTCCAGCAATTCGACATCTACCGCCGCCCGCAGCGCTTCGAGGAGTTCATCGCGGCCAGCGAGATGGATGCGCGCGGGCGCCTGGGCCTCGAACAGCGCGACTATCCGCAGGCCGACTACCTGCGCGGCGCGGCCGACGCGGCGCGGGCGGTGGCGGTGCGGCCCTTGCTGGAGAAGGGTTTCCAGGGCGCACAGCTGGGCGAGGCACTGAACCGTGAGCGACTGGCGGCGCTGAAGGCTTACAAGCAGAACCGCGAGTAGCGTTCAGACCGGGCGCGGATGGCGCTCGATCAGGCTCGCGGGCGTCAGCGCGACGCCGCGCCACTCGAAGGCCACCGGCCACAGGGTCTGTTCGATCTGCGCGTCGCGCCAGAGCGCGGCGAAGCTGATGCCGCTGCCGGGATGCAGTCCCTCCGGCACCAGCAGCGCCAGCGGCCAGAGCACGAAAGCGTTCTTCAGGATTTCCCCGCGCGGCAGGATCAGGCCGTCGAAGTTGCCGGTCATCTGGCCGTAGGTCAGCACGTCGATGTCCAGGGGCAAGCCGCGCCGATCCGGCGCATAGCGACCGTTGTCGGCCTCGATGAACTTGAGCCGGCGATCCAGCTCGCCGAGCGGAAGATCGGTCTGCGCCGACACCACCAGGTTGTAGAACGGTCCGCTCTTGATGCCCACCGGCAGGCTCTCGAACACCGGCGAACAGGCGATGTTCTGCAGGAAGCCGTCCAGCGCCTCCAGTCCGGCGCTGAGGTGCGCGGTGCGCTCGGTGTTGCTGCCAAGGCCCAGCAGGATCGGCGTCACAGGTTACCCCGGCGGATTTCCACACCGACCCCGCGCGCGCTGGGCACCGCGCCAGGCTTGGTCACCTTGAGCCAGAGGCCAGGCATGCCGAACTCGTCCATCAGGCAGGCGGCGAGCCGCTCGGCGAAGGTTTCCACCAGCTCATAGCGCGCCTCGGCGGCGAAGGCGGCGATCCGCTCGGAAACCGTGGCGTAGTCCAGCGCCTTGCTCAGGTCGTCCTGCTCGGCGGGCGCCCGGTTGTCCCAGGCGAACACCAGATCGAGCCTCAGGCACTGGCGGATCTCCCGCTCCCAGTCGTAGGCACCGATCACGGTGTCGACTTCCAGCCCGTCGATAAACACTCTGTCCACTTCGCTCTCCGCGGCACGACAAGGGGCCTGCGCCCCGCTAGAATCGGGACTCTCTCGCCCCGGGATGGATACCATGTTTTGGCTGTTGGCGGCCCTCGCCTACCTGCTCGGCTCGCTGTCCTTCGCCATTCTGCTCAGCCGCGTGGCCGGCGGCCCGGACCCTCGCGCCAGCGGCTCGGGCAACCCGGGCGCCACCAACATGCTGCGTGTGGCCGGCAAACGCCTGGCCATCCTCACCCTGCTCGGCGATCTGCTCAAGGGTTGCCTGCCGGTATTGATCGTCAAGCTGCTCGGCTTCTCCGTCCAGCAGCAGGCCTGGATCGGCCTGGCGGCGGTGGTCGGGCACCTGTATCCGCTGTATTTCGGTTTTCGTGGTGGCAAGGGTGTCGCCACCGCCGCCGGCATGCTGCTCGGTCTTTATCCACCGGCGGCGCTGCTCGCCGCGGCCGCCTGGCTGCTGACGTTCGCCCTCACCCGCATCAGTTCGCTGGCCGCGCTGGTGGCCACGCCGCTGACGCTGCCACTGCTGGCCTGGCAGCAACCCGGCGCCCTGCTGCCGATGAGCGCACTCTGCGCGCTGATTGTCTGGCGCCATCGCGGCAACCTGCGCGACCTGTTCGGCGGCCGCGAACGGCACTTCTGAACGACCGGAAAGTGCAGATCAAATCGCTGGAAGGGACTCCATCGGCCAACGCGCGTGCACCTTGATCGCCGGACCGTCCTGCTGCCCGGCAAGCAGCCGCTGGCAGCCGGCGTAGGCGATCATCGCACCGTTATCGGTACAGAACCGCGGGCGGGCATAGAACACATGGCCGCCGAATTCGCCGAGCATGCGCTCCAGCGACTGGCGCAGGGCCTGGTTGGCGCTGACGCCGCCGGCGATCACCAGGCTGCTCAGGCCGGTCTGCTTGAGGGCGCGGCGGCACTTGATGGTCAGCGTGTCGACAACCGCCTGCTGGAACGCCAGCGCCACATCGGCGCGCGTCTGCTCGCCGTCGTCAGCCGAGGCTCGGCAGTGCTGCCAGGTATTCAGGGCGAAGGTCTTCAGCCCGCTGAAGCTGAAATCCAGGCCGGGGCGATCGGTCATCGGCCGCGGAAAGGTGAACCGGCCCGACGTACCGGCCTCGGCCAGCCGGGCGATTTCCGGCCCACCCGGATAATTCAGGCCCATCAGCTTGGCGGTCTTGTCGAACGCCTCGCCCGCCGCATCGTCGAGGGACTCGCCAAGCAGCTGGTAGCGCCCGATGCCGTCGACGCGAACCAGCTGGGTGTGCCCCCCGGAAACCAGCAAGGCGACGAACGGAAACTCGGGGGGCTGCTCTTCCAGCATTGGCGCCAGCAGGTGACCTTCCATATGGTGCACGCCGAGCGCCGGGATACCCCAGGCGAGCGCCAGCGCCTGGGCGCAGGAAGCGCCCACCAGCAGCGCGCCGACCAGGCCGGGGCCGGCGGTGTAGGCGATCGCGTCGACCTGCCCGGTGCCGCAATCGGCCTCGGCGAGAACCTGGCGGATCAGCGGCAGCATGCGTTTGACGTGGTCGCGCGAGGCCAGCTCGGGGACCACGCCACCGTAGACGCGGTGCAGGTCGATCTGGCTGAACAGCGCGTCGGCCAGCAGACCGCGCTCGCTGTCGTAGAGCGCGACACCGGTCTCGTCGCAAGAGGTTTCCAATCCCAGCACACGCATGGGCAGTGAGCTTCCCGCTAGGCAAATTCGAAGGCGCGCATGATAATCGCCGCCCCGAGGGCAGACCAGTGCTTTTCGACTGAAGGGCTTTGCATTCTGCGGCATGAGACGTTACTATCCGCAACCCTTGAAAACCGACGTACTCCCAGAGCCGATTGCCGGGAGAGCGTTCCACCACCGGTATTAATGAAGGTACGACCTGGATGCCCGCCGTCAAAGTTAAAGAGAACGAACCCTTCGACGTAGCCCTGCGTCGTTTCAAGCGCTCCTGCGAAAAAGCCGGTGTACTGGCTGAAGTCCGCAGCCGCGAGTTTTACGAGAAGCCCACTTCCGAGCGCAAGCGCAAGGCTGCTGCTGCAGTCAAGCGTCACGCCAAGAAAGTGCAGCGCGAACAGCGCCGTCGCGAGCGCCTGTACTGAGTTACAGCCTGCGCCGCTGACGCCCCGCATTGCCCGGCTTCTGCCGGGCTTTGCTTTTCAAGCGCCGACAGACTCCGCTTCGCCGATTGGCGATGGTCGGAGTTTTTTCGTTTTCGCCCACCGCTGATAGCGAGCGCCCGACGCACCCATGGCCGGACTGATTCCCCAGTCGTTCATCGATGATCTGCTCAACCGCTCCGACATTGTCGACGTGGTGAGCTCGCGCATCTCGCTGAAGAAGACCGGGAAGAATTACAGCGCCTGCTGCCCGTTCCACAAGGAAAAGACGCCGTCCTTCACGGTCAGTCCGGACAAGCAGTTCTACTACTGCTTCGGCTGCGGCGCTGGCGGCAACGCCCTGGGCTTCATCATGGACCACGACCACCTGGACTTCGTCCAGGCCGTCGAGGACCTGGCCAAGCGTGCCGGCATGGAGGTGCCGCGCGAGGAAGGCGGCCGCGGTCAGAAAGCCCGGCAACCCACCGACTCGCCGCTCTACCCGCTGCTCGCGGCCGCGGCGGAGTTCTATCGCCAGGCGCTGAAAAGCCACCCCACGCGCAAGGCTGCAGTCACCTACCTGAAGGGACGCGGACTGACCGGCGAGATCGCCCGCGACTTCGGCCTGGGATTCGCCCCGCCCGGCTGGGACAATCTGTTCAAGCACTTCGGCGGCGATGCATTGCAGCAGAAGACCATGATCGATGCTGGCCTGCTGATCGAGAACGCCGAAACTGGAAAGCGCTACGACCGCTTCCGCGATCGAGTGATGTTCCCCATCCGCGACAGCCGCGGACGCGTGATCGCCTTCGGCGGCCGGGTGCTCGGTGACGACAAGCCGAAGTACCTGAACTCCCCGGAGACGCCGGTGTTCCACAAAGGCCAGGAGCTGTACGGCCTTTATGAAGCGCGCCAGAACAACCGCGACCTGCACGAAATCATGGTGGTCGAAGGCTACATGGATGTCATCGCGCTGGCCCAGCAGGGCCTGCGCAACGCCGTCGCCACCCTCGGCACCGCGACCAGCGAGGAGCACATCAAGCGACTGTTTCGCCTGGTGCCCAACGTGCTGTTTTGCTTCGACGGCGACTCCGCCGGGCGCAAGGCCGCCTGGCGCGCCCTCGAATCGGCATTGCCGAGCCTGCAGGACGGACGCCGGGCGCGCTTCCTGTTCCTCCCCGAGGGAGAGGACCCGGACAGCCTGGTACGCGCCGAAGGTACCGACGCGTTCCACGCGCGCATCAACCAGCATGCGCAACCGCTGGCGGACTATTTCTTCCAGCAGTTGACCGACGAAGCCGACCCGCGCTCGCTCGAAGGCAAGGCCCATCTGGCCACACTCGCGGCACCGTTGATCGAAAAGATTCCCGGCGCCAATCTGCGCGCACTGATGCGCCAGCGCCTGAGCGAGATCACCGGCCTGCAGGGCGATGCATTGCAGCATATGGCGCACAGCGCCCCCGCGGTCGATGGCCCGCCACCGCTGGACGACGGCAGCGCCTACTACGAAGCCATGCCGGCGCACGAACACGATTACGAGCCGGCCGCTTTCGAGAGGCCCAACCCAGGCACCGGCGAGAGAAAGAAGTGGGATGGCAAGAAGGACTGGAAGAAGGACGGACGCAAGGGGGAGCCGAAACCGCGCGGCCCACGCATTCCAACCGCCGTCGAATCACCGACGCTGACCGCACTGCGGACGCTTCTTCACCATCCGCAACTCGCGCACAAGGTCGAAGATGCCAGCCATTTCGCCGCGGAAGACGACACATACGCGCAGCTTTTGGTATCGCTGCTCGAAGCGATGCAGAAGAACCCCAAGCTGCGCTCGCTGCAATTGATCGCGCGCTGGCACGGCACAGAACAGGGTCGGCTGCTGCGGGCGCTGGCCGAGAAGGAATGGCTGATTTCGGCCGATAACCTTGAACAACAGTTTTTCGACACTATAACTAGGCTTGCAGCCCGCCAACGCGAGCGAAGCCTCGAACACCTGCTTCGTAAAGCACGTCAAAGTGAGTTGACCGCCGAAGAGAAAGACCAGCTTCGGGACCTGCTCAGTCGAAATGCATCTCCCGTCTCCCCGACCTCAACTGGCGCGTGAGGTCAAGGCTCAGCTATAATGCTCAGCTTATTTTTTGCCCGCCAAGACCTAAGTGGATAGGGTGTTATGTCCGGAAAAGCGCAACAGCAGTCTCGTTTGAAAGAGTTGATCGCCCGCGGTCGTGAGCAGGGTTACCTGACTTACGCGGAGGTCAACGACCACCTGCCGGAGGATATTTCCGATCCGGAACAGGTGGAAGACATCATCCGCATGATCAACGACATGGGGATCAACGTATTCGAGAGTGCTCCGGATGCGGATGCCCTGTTGTTGGCCGAAGCCGACACCGACGAAGCCGCCGCCGAAGAAGCCGCTGCCGCTCTCGCTGCCGTGGAAACCGACATCGGCCGTACCACCGACCCGGTGCGCATGTACATGCGCGAAATGGGCACCGTGGAACTGCTGACCCGCGAAGGCGAGATCGAAATCGCCAAACGCATCGAGGAAGGCATCCGCGAAGTCATGGGCGCCATCGCCCACTTTCCCGGCACCGTCGACTACATCCTCGGCGAATACCAGCGCGTCACCAGCGAAGGTGGCCGCCTGTCCGACGTCCTCAGTGGCTATATCGACCCCGATGACGGCAGCGCGCCGGCCGAGGAAGTCGAGCCCGTGCAGCCGCAAACCGACGCCGCTGCCGCCAAGGACGACGAGGAAGAGGACGATAGCGACAGCGAAGACGAGGAAGAAGGCGACGGCGGCCCGGACCCGGAGGAAGCGCTGCGCCGCTTCACCGCCGTTTCCGAACAGCTGGACAAGGCCAAGAAAGCCCTGAAGAAGCACGGTCGCGCAAGCAAGCAGGCCGTCGCCGAACTGCAGGCGCTGGCCGAGCTGTTCATGCCGATCAAGGTCATTCCGAAGCAGTTCGAAGTGCTGGTCAGCCGCGTCCGTGGCGCCCTGGATCTTGTTCGCCAGCAGGAACGCGCGATCATGCAGCTGTGCGTTCGTGATGCCCGCATGCCGCGAGCCGACTTCCTGCGCCAGTTTCCCGGCCATGAAACCGATGAAACCTGGGCCGCCGGACTGGCCAAGGGCAAGAGCAAGTACGCCGAAGCCATCGGCCGTCTGCAGGACGACATCGTCCGCGCCCAGCGCAAGCTGGCCGCGCTGCAGGACGAAGCCGAGCTGACCGTCGCCGAGATCAAGGACGTCAACCGTCGCATGTCCATCGGCGAGGCCAAGGCCCGTCGTGCCAAGAAAGAGATGGTCGAGGCGAACCTGCGCCTGGTGATCTCGATCGCCAAGAAGTACACCAACCGTGGCCTGCAATTCCTCGATCTGATCCAGGAAGGCAACATCGGCCTGATGAAGGCGGTGGACAAGTTCGAATACCGCCGCGGCTACAAGTTCTCGACCTACGCCACCTGGTGGATTCGCCAGGCGATCACCCGCTCGATCGCCGACCAGGCGCGCACCATCCGTATTCCGGTGCACATGATCGAGACGATCAACAAGCTCAACCGCATCTCCCGCCAGATGCTGCAGGAGATGGGTCGCGAGCCCACTCCGGAAGAGTTGGGCGAGCGCATGGAGATGCCCGAGGACAAGATCCGCAAGGTACTGAAGATCGCCAAAGAGCCGATCTCCATGGAAACACCCATCGGCGACGACGAAGATTCGCACCTGGGCGACTTCATCGAGGACTCCAGCATGCAGTCGCCGATCGACGTGGCGACCGTGGAAAGCCTCAAGGAAGCGACCCGCGAAGTGCTCTCCGGGCTGACCGCTCGTGAAGCCAAGGTGCTGCGCATGCGCTTCGGCATCGACATGAATACCGACCACACCCTCGAGGAAGTCGGCAAGCAGTTCGATGTCACCCGCGAGCGTATCCGCCAGATCGAAGCCAAGGCGCTGCGCAAGCTGCGCCACCCGTCGCGAAGCGAGCACCTGCGTTCGTTCCTCGACGAGTAACAACAGAACCCCAGCCGCAAGCTGGGGTTTTGCTTTCTGCTCAATGGCTTGGCGCGTGGCGACGCGCGCCCTATAATCCGCCGGCCCTCACGGGCGACCCGCCACCGCCGAGCGACATTGGTCGTCGGCATCGCAATAAGGGCCTTTAGCTCAGTTGGTTAGAGCGCGCGACTCATAATCGCTCGGTCCCCGGTTCGAGCCCGGGAAGGCCCACCATTTCTTCAGCACCCCGCCGAAACACCGCGTCCTGCTTTTCGTACACCGCCCATTCCGTGTTAAATTACGGTCACAATCTAAGCGGAGGCATGTCCGTGCGATATTCGGAAGACCACAAGGCGCGTACCCATCAGCGCATCATCGACGAAGCCTCCGAGCGGTTCCGTCGCGACGGCATCGGCGCCACCGGGCTGCAGCCCCTTATGAAGGCGCTGGGGCTGACCCACGGCGGCTTCTATGCGCACTTCAAGTCGAAGGACGAGCTGGTCGAAGAAGCGCTTCGCGCGGCATCCAGCAACCTGAACAGCGCCCAGAACAATACCCTGAGCGGCGACCTGCGCACGCTGATCACCGGCTATTTATCCACCGCGCACCGCGACAATCCCGGCAAGGGCTGCCCGCTGCCGACCATGTCCTCCGAGCTGGGCCAGCGCGGCCAACCCAGCAGCACGACCGATGAACTGGTGCGCAACCGCCTGGCGAATCTCGAAGGCAAGATCGGTGGCGCCCAAGCCGAACGCGACAGCATCGGTACCTTCTGTGCCATGCTCGGCGCGCTGATGATCTCGCGCAGCGTGGTCGATCCCGAGCTGTCCGAACGCATCCTCGACACGACCCGCGACTGGCTCATCGAGCAAACCTGCAACCCCCGCGACTGACACCCCGCTTGCTCTCTCAGGAGAGCGAGCCCTTGCGCAGCAGCATGTTGACCGTCATACAACGCTAATAAAGGAACAGCCATGAACGAAGCCGAACGCACCCGCAAAATCGAGGAGTGGAATGCCGTGGAGGCCGCCATGCGTGCTCGCCTCGCCGCGCCTGGCAGCACCAGCATCGAGCAGCTGCTTGAACTGGCACCGACGGACTACCTTGCCGGCATAGGCAGCGGCGACTTCCCCAGCCCGGCCATCGGCGACCTGATAGGTTTCTACCCCATCGAATGGTCCGAGGGGTGCTTTGTCTTCCAGGGCACGCCCGGGAAGCGCCACTACAACCCGCTCGGCAGCGTGCACGGCGGCTATGCCGCGACGCTGCTGGACTCCGCCATGGGCTGCGCGGTGCACACTGGGCTGAAGAAAGGCCAGGCCTACACCACCGTCGATCTGCGCATCAGTTACGTACGCGCCCTGACCAGCGATACCGGACCGGTCCGGGCGGAAGGCACGATCGTCCACATCGGACGCACCATCGCCCTCGCCGAAGGCCGCATCTACGACGTGGACGACCGCCTCTACGCCACCGGCACCACGACCTGCATGATCCTCGGTCCCCGAGGCTGACGGAGCCTACCGGTATCGATCGCCCCGCGGGGTGATCGATACCGCCCACTGGCTCAGCCCTGCCAGCGCTTGAACAGCACGCTGGCGTTCACCCCACCGAAACCGAAGCCATTGGACAGCGCATGCTCGATGCGCATCGGGCGCGCCGCCCCATGAACGATGTCGACACCCTGCGCCGCCTCGTCGAGGTGCTCCAGGTTGAGCGTCGCCGGGACCTTCTGATCGCGCAGCGCAAGGGCAGTGAAGATCGCCTCGATACCGCCGGCCGCGCCGAGCAGGTGGCCGGTGGAGGACTTGGTGGACGTCACCGCAATACCGCCTTCCGCGCCGAACAGCGCCTTGATCGCCGCCAACTCACCCTTGTCACCGACCGGTGTAGAGGTGGCGTGGGCGTTGAGGTGCTGCACCTGCGCAGGCGCGATGTCGGCCTGGCGCAGCGCCAGCTCCATCGAGCGACGCGCGCCATTGCCATCTTCCGGCCCGGCGGTGAGGTGATAGGCATCGGCACTGGTGCCGTAGCCGACCAGCTCGACGATCGGCAGCGCGCCCCGGGCCAGCGCATGCTCGAGCGATTCGATCACCAGCACACCGGCGCCCTCGCCCATGACGAAGCCGTCGCGATCACGGTCGAAGGGCCGCGAGGCGCGCTCGGGCGTCTCGTTGAAATCGCTCGAAAGCGCCCGGGCCGCGGCGAAACCGCCCAGGCTGACACGGTCGATCGCCGCCTCGGCGCCACCGCACACGGCGATGTCCACCTCACCCGCACGAATCATCCGCGCCGCATCGCCGATCGCCTGCACGCCCGCCGCGCACGCGGTGACCGGCGCACCCAGCGGTCCCTTGAAACCATGCTGGATGGACAGGTGACCCGCCGCGAGATTGACCAGGAAGGACGGAATGGTGAACGGCGAGAGGCGCCGCGGGCCCCGGCTGTCGGTCGTCCTCACCGCTTCGGCGATGGTGCCGAAACCGCCGATACCGGACGCGATGATGGTCGCCGTGCGCTCCTGCTGCGCAGCGCTTCGCGGGAACCAGTTCGCCTGCTCCAGCGCCTCGCGGGCGGCGGCGAGGGCGAACAGGATGAAGCGATCCATCTTCTTGCGCTCCTTGGCCGGCGCGGCGCGCTCCGGGTCGAAACCGGCCTCTGCGTCTTCCTCCAACGTCGGCACCGCACCGCCAATCGCCGTAGGCAGGTCGGCGACGACATCGTCAGGCAGACGCCCGATGCCCGACTGACCGGCCAATAGGCGGCGCCAGACGATTTCGGTCCCACAACCCAGCGGCGAAACCAACCCCATGCCGGTCACCACGATTCTCGTTGCAGTCATATCCAGCCTCCGGGGCGCCGGAAAAACCGGACACCCAGATAATAAAAAGCCCGCCGCAAAGGTTCACGGCAGGCGTAAGGGCGCTGCGTACCCGCAGCGTCCGGGGGAACTTCAGGCGGCGTCTTCGCCCGCCGACTTGTAGCGCTTGGCAGCCTGGCTCAACGACAGGTTGGGCATCAACTTCAGGCGCGCGGCAGCGAACGCCTCCCAGTCGGCAACGTCCGGCAGCGCAGGGATGGTGACGTTCTCGCCCAGATCGAGACCGGCCAGCGCGGCATCGACCATCTCCATGGTCTCCATCACCATGCTCGCCGGGAAGCCGTCCACGTCCAGACCGGCACGCTCCCAGATTTCCGTCCGGGTCGCGCCCGGCAGCACCGCCTGGACGCGAACGCCCAGCGGCACCAGCTCATTCTGCAGGCTCTGGGTGAGGCTCAGCACATAAGCCTTGGTGGCGTTGTAGGGGCCGTTGAACAACTCCGGCGCCAGCGCCAGCACCGAGGCGATGTTGATCAGCGTGCCGCCGGCAGCCGCACCGAAACGCGTGCCGGCGGCCATCGCCAGCCGCGTCAGGGCGACCACGTTGAGCTGGACCATCTGCTCGAAGGCGTCCAGATCGGTTTCCAGCGTCGTACCCTTCACCGCGATGCCGGCGTTGTTCACCAGCAGGCTGATCGAGTCATCGCTGCGCAGGCGCTGCTCGACGCGCAGCAGATCCGCCTTGTCGGTGAGGTCGGCGCGCAGCACCTCGACCTTCACCCCGGCCTCGCCGCCCAGACGCGCAGCCAGCGCATTCAGGCGCTGCTCGTCGCGCGCCACCAGCAGCAGATCGTAGCCGCGCTGAGCAAGGCGCTGCGCATAGCCGGCGCCGATTCCGCTGGAAGCTCCGGTAACCAGTGCCACGCCTTTTGGTGAAGGGACGCTCATGTTGTTGCTCCGCAAGTAAGGGATCGTGGGCTTATATTAATACCATAATCTAATGATCGCCAAGCCTTTGATAAGCAATCACGAAACGGCCATACGAGTGAGCGAAATTGGAAATCCGGAAACGAAAAAGGCGCCATAAGGCGCCTTCATCGTCGAACGCGAGCGTTATCAGCTTTTGCTGGCGCGCTTGCGGTCGTTTTCGTTGAGGAACTTTTTGCGCAGACGGATCGACTTCGGCGTCACTTCGACCAGCTCGTCGTCGTCGATGAATTCCAGCGCCTGCTCCAGGGTGAACTTGATCGGCGGAACCAAGGCGATGGTTTCGTCCTTGCCCGAAGCGCGCATGTTGTCGAGCTTCTTGCCCTTGGTGGGGTTGATCACCAGGTCGTTGTCACGGCTGTTGATGCCGCACAGCTGGCCTTCGTAGATGTCCTGGCCAGGCTCGAGGAACAGCTTGCCGCGATCCTGCAGGGTTTCCAGCGAATAGGTCAGCGCCTTGCCGGTGGCCATCGAAACCAGCACGCCGTTGAGGCGGTGGCCGACGTCGCCGACCTTGATCGGACCGTAGTGGCTGAAGGTGCTGGTCAGCACGCCGCTGCCGGAGGTCATGGTCAGGAAGGCGTTACGGAAACCGATCAGGCCACGTGCCGG